>JBAUOI010000577.1:0-7929 GCA_049579665.1 Methyloceanibacter sp. | reverse complement strand
GGATGCAGCGAGGCCAATGCCGGTCGCCACCACCGTGACGCGGATCGATCCATCAAGCTCGTCGTCGAAGGTCGCGCCGACGATGATATTAGCGTCGGGATCGGCCTCGGCCCTAACCCGGCTCGCGGCCTCGTCGACTTCATACAGGGTAAGATCGTTGCCGCCGGTGATGGAGACGAGCAGACCGCTCGCCCCCTTCATGCACACATCGTCGAGCAGCGGATTGGCGATGGCCGCCTCGGCCGCTTCGATCGCCCTGCGCTCGCCGCTCGATTCGCCAGTGCCCATCATCGCCTTGCCCATGCCCGCCATGATGGTGCGGACGTCGGCGAAGTCGAGATTGATGAGGCCCTCTTTCACCATGAGATCGGTGATGCAGGCGACGCCGGAGCGCAGCACGTCGTCAGCCATGGAGAAGGCGTCGGTGAAGGTGGTCTTCTCATTGGCAACGCGGAACAGATTCTGGTTGGGGATGATCAGCAGCGTGTCGACAAATTTCTGCAACGCATCGATGCCCGCCTCGGCGGCGCGGAGCCGGCGCGAGCCCTCGAACTGGAACGGCTTGGTGACGACGCCGACGGTGAGGATGCCTTCCTCGCGCGAGGCGCGCGCGATCACCGGGGCTGCGCCCGTTCCGGTTCCGCCGCCCATGCCGGCGGTGATGAACACCATATGGCAGCCGACGAGATGGGCCTTGATGTCTGCCATAGCCTCCTCGGCGGCGGCGGCGCCGACCTCGGGCTTGGAACCTGCGCCAAGCCCCTCGGTGACATTGGCTCCCATCTGAATGCGGCGCTCGGCGGCCGAGCTCGCCAAGGCTTGCGCGTCAGTATTGGCGACGACGAACTCGACGCCCTTCAGACCGCATTCGATCATGTTGTTGACGGCATTGCCGCCGGCCCCGCCGACACCGAATACGGTGATGCGCGGCTTGAGTTCGGTCAGATCAGGAACTCTGAGGTTTATAGTCATGGCGCTGTTCCGTTCCTTCATCGTCTCTACTCCGGCTCGCTTCCGGCGCTTCCCCACGACGCGCCCATCGAGCCCTCTCCAGAATCAAAAATTGTCCCGTATCCACTCGCCGACCTTGGCGAAATAGCCGGTGCCAGTGCGCAGGAAGCGCTGCTCGCTCCGGCCGGACAGCCTGTCGTCGCCGCGGGCCCAATGCAGCAAGAGGCCGATCGCGGCGGAGAAATCGGGCGCACCCGCCACGGCCGGGAGGCCGCTCATCGAGCGCGGACGGCCAAGCCGCACGGGCCTGCCAAACATGTTGGCGGCAAGCTCGGGCAGGCCGGTGAGCTGGCTGCCGCCGCCAGTCAGCACGAGGTGTTGGGTGACCTCGGCGGCAAGTCCCGCCGCGGCAAGCCTGCGGCGCATCAGGTCGAGGATCTCCTCGATGCGCGGGCGGATGATGATGGCGAGTTGCGCCTTGGTGATCTGGTTCATGCTCGCCTGCGGCATGCCGGCGACGGCCGGATAGGTGATGATCTCGCGCTCGTCCGACAGCGTGGCAAAGGCACTGCCATGCAGAGTCTTGAGCCGCTCGGCGTAATCGAGCGGCGCCGAGAGGGTGCGGGCGATGTCGGTGGTGATGCCGTTGCCGCCGAGCGCGATGGCGTCGGCGTGGATGAAGTGCCCATCGACGAACACCGAGAGCGTGGTGGTGCCGGCGCCGAAATCGATGCAGGCCACGCCGAGCTTGGACTCGTCGGGCGTGACGACCGACAGGGCGCTGGCGCAAGGCGCGGCGACAAGGCTCGCCACGGCGAGATGGCAGCGCTCGACGCAAAGCATCACATTGCGCATCGCCACCTCGTCGGCGGTGACGGCGTGAAGGTCGACGGCAAGCCGCTCGCCGCACATGCCCTGCGGCTCGTTGATGCCGCCATTCTCGTCGATGCGATAGCTGAGCGGCAGGGCGTGCAGCACGCTGCGCTTGTCGCGGCCGGCATATTGGCGGCCGCCGGCGAGCAAGCGCATGACGTCGTCCTCGCGCACGGCGCCCGAGGGGAGCGCCACGCTCGCGGAAAAGGTTTCGCTCTTCAGCCGTCCGCAGGTGACGGAGACATGCACGTCCTCGACGGTGACGCCAGCCATGCGCTCGGCGGCATCGACGGCGGAGCGGATGCAGGCTTCGGCGCTGTCGAGATGGGCGACCATGCCGGCCTTCAGGCCTTCGGCGCGGGTATGGTCGAAGCCGAGCACCTCGAACTGCACGGCGTCGCCCTTGCCCTCGAACCAATCCGGCGCGGGGGAGGTCTTGGCGATCAGGCAGCAGATCTTGCTCGTGCCGACGTCAAGCGCGGTCACGATGCGCTGGCGCTTGCTTCTTATTGTGGTCGTGTAACCCATCCCCCTGCCCTCAAACCCCCTGTCCTCACGTCTTGCCTTTGACCGGCGTAACCTTGGTGCTCGCGGTCGGCACTTCGACCTGCGGCGTCCCGCCCGGCGCGCTTGCCGGCGGCGTGTCGCGCAAGCGCACGCTGACCCGGTCGAGAAGCCTAAGATCGACAGCGGCGACGTTCCGCCTGAGCAGCCCCCGCTCTTCATCGAGCTTGGCGAGCGAGTTAAGCGCCTCGCCGACATTGTCGTCAGGAAGCATGATCTCGAGTCCCGAAGCGAGCTTCAGCGTCCAGCGCCGGTCGCCGACCCGAATAGCGGCGATGAGCTTCTGCTTGAGATCGGCATAGGGAACGAGTTGATTGTACAATTCGGCGGCGGACTTGGCCGCGCCTTCGCCGACGACCAGAGGCAGGCTCGCATACGCCTCGCGCAGAGCCGGCGCGAGAACGACGCCCTCGGCGTCGACCACATAAGTCTGACCCTTGTTCTGCCAAACGGCGTAAGGCGTCCGCTCCTCGACGATGACTTGGAGGGTCGAGGGCAACAGCCGCATGACTTGCGCGTGTCGGATCCAGGGAACAGTTTCGAGGCGCGCCTTGGCGGCATCGGTGTCGAAGTTGAGCAATATCGTGTCGGGGCCGGCGCCGATCGCCGTGGTGATCGATGCATCGGTCGCATGCAGCTGGCCGGCGACGGTGATCCGCTTCACGCCGAAGCCGGAGGCGACGGCGAGATGCTCGATGCCGCCAGTCAGCGCGTCATAGAGCTTGGTGGTCTGTCCACCGACGATGGCGCCATAGACAACGGCGCTGCCGAGAAACAGCGCGCACAGCGCGAGCCATTTGCCGCGCACGCGGTCCTGGCCAAGGCGGGCGAGGCGGATCGAGGTCGGGCTGCGGGTGATGAGGCGGCGCGTGCGCGAGAGCACGGGCAGGCGGTTTCCCCCTCGGCGCTGGACGGCAATGCCGCGCGCCAGGAGGAACTCTTGCGAGCCCCTGCTTCTCGGCCTTCCCCTCACCGGTTGCACGACGCATCCTCCACGATCCAGCGGACCAGCTCGCCGAACGAGCGGCCGCTATAGGCGGCAAGCTCGGGCACAAGCGATGTCGACGTCATGCCAGGCTGGGTATTGACCTCGAGGCAGATCATTTCCCCCGTGCCTTCTGGCCGGTCGTCGAAGCGAAAGTCGGAGCGACTGACCCCACGGCAGCCCAGTGCCCGATGAGCCGCTAGGGACAGCTTCTGTACCAATTGGTAAACATTTGGTTTAAGCGGCGCCGGGAGCACGTGAATTGAGCCTCCGGGCGCGTATTTCGCGTCGTAATCGTAAAAGGCGAGACCCTCGGCGGGACGGATTTCGATCACCCCTAAAGCCTCCTCCCCCATCACCGCGCAGGTAAGTTCCCGGCCGGCGATATAGCGCTCGACCATGACCTCCTCGCCGAGCGTCCATTCGGCGCTTGTCAGCTCCTGTGGCGGATGGGCCTGATCCTCGCGCACGATGTAGACGCCGACACTCGAGCCTTCGGTCGGGGGCTTGATCACGTAAGGCGGCTTCATGGCATGCGCCTTGGCGGCTTCCGCGCGGGAGATCACCACGCTTTCGGCCACGGGCACGCCGGCCGCGGCGAGCACGGCCTTGGCCCGCTCCTTGTGCATGGCGAGAGCGGAAGCGAGCACGCCGGAATGCGTATAGGGAATCCCAAGCGTCTCCAGCACGCCTTGGATGCAGCCGTCTTCGCCGTAGCGGCCATGCAGAGCGTTGAAGCAAACATCGGGTCTCACTTCGGCAACCCGCGCGGCGATATCGCGGCCAACATCGAGCCGGCTCACGCGATAGCCTTGACCTTCCAGAGCCGTGGCGCAGGCTGCGCCCGATCTGAGCGAGACCTCGCGTTCCGAGGACAGGCCTCCCATCAGCACCGCGACGTGAATTTGCTTTTCGGCCATTTGTGCCCCCGTCATTCAGAGGATCGAAAGAGTCGAAGATGTCATCGCGCGGCTTGACCGGGCGATCCAGTACTCACCGGCGGTGGTTACTGGATTACCCGCTTTCGCGGCTAATGACACGCGCGGGAGGCGCCATTCAACCCGGGATGCCGAGGCGCTTGATCTCCCATTCGAGCTCGACCCCGCTCGTCTCCTTGACCCGCGCGCGCACGGTCTCGCCGAGCTTCTCGATGTCGGCGCCCGACGCGTTGCCCTCGTTGATGAGGAAGTTGCAATGCATCACGGAGACCTTGGCGTCACCGACGGCAAGGCCGCGACAGCCGGCGGCGTCGATCAGCTGCCAGGCCTTCTTGCCCGGCGGGTTCTTGAAGGTCGAGCCGCCGGTGCGGCTCTTGATCGGCTGCACCTCCTCGCGATAGGCGGCGATGCCGTCCATCTCGGCGAGGATCCTAGCGGGCTCGCCCGGCTCGCCCTGGAACAGCGCCTCGGTGAAGATAAAATCTTCCGGCGCGCCGCAATGCCGATATTGGTAGTGAAGCTCGGCAACGGGCAGCACATGGATGTTGCCCTTGCGGTCTACAGCGCGCGCCTCGACCAGAACCTCATTGGTCTCGCGACCATGCGCGCCGCCATTCATGCGCAGCGCGCCGCCGACACAGCCTGGAATGCCGCGATAGAAGGAAAGCCCGGCGATGCCGGAATCGGCCGCCGCGCGCGCGACCTTCACGTCGGGAACGGCGGTGCCGGCGCGGAGCCGGCTGTCCTGTTCGATCTTGATCTCACCGAAGCCGCGCCCGAGCCGGATCACCACGCCTTCGATGCCGCCGTCGCGCACGAGCAGATTCGAGCCGAGGCCGATGATGGTGATGGGAATGTCAGCGGGAGTGGACTTCAGGAAATAAGCGAGGTCGGCTTCGTCGGCCGGCGAGTAAAGCACTTCCGCTGGGCCGCCGGCCCTGAACCAGGTGAGATCCTTGAGCGGCGCCTCGGCCTTCAGCCGCCCACGCAGCTCGGGCAGGCTGGCCATGAGTTGGCTTTCGAGCGCAGCCCCGTTCAAGCCCGTCCCCAAAGTTCGAGATGCTTCGGCAGAGCGTTCATCCAATCGGTAATGGTGCCGGCGCCGAGCCCGACCACGAGGTCCCCCGGCTTGGCGATCGAGGCGATGGTCTCCACCAGCGCGGGCTCGTCATCGACGGTCAGCACTTGCGGGTGGCCGTGACGGCGCAAGCCGGAGGCGAGTTCGTCGCGGTCGATGCCGGGGATCGGCGCCTCACCGGCCGAGTAGATCGGCGTCACCACGGCGATATCGGCATCGTCGAGGCAGGCCGAGAACTCGTTGAACAGCGATTGCAGCCGCGTATAGCGATGCGGCTGCACCACGGCGATGATGCGCCCCTTGCCGGCCATGCGGGCGGCGCGCAACACCGCGGCAATCTCGACGGGATGATGCGCGTAATCGTCATAGACGACGACGCCCTGCCACTCGCCGGCGCGGCTGAAGCGCCGCTTCACGCCGGAGAAGACGGCGAAGGTCGAACGGATCACCGCGTCGCTGACGCCGGCTTCCGTCGCCGCGGCGAGCGCGCCAAGCGCGTTCAGCGCGTTGTAATGGCCGAGCACCGGCAGCGTGAGATCCTCGAGCTTGCGCGCGCCGCCCTTGACCCCCGGGCCGAGGTCGGCGTCGAAGGTGATGCTGTTGTGATCGGGGCGCAGATTGGCAAGCCTGATATCGGCATCGCGCGCCACGCCATAGGTCAGCGTGCGGCGGCCATTGGCGGCACCGCCGAGCTTGGCAAGCAGCTCGCGCACCACCGGATGATCGATGCAGGCGACGGCCAGACCATAGAACGGGATGGCGTCGATGAATTGACGAAAGGCCTGATGCAGCGCATCCAACGACGGCCAATAGTCCATGTGCTCGGAGTCGATATTGGTGACGACGCCGATCTGGGTCGGGAGCTTCAAGAACGTGCCGTCGGACTCGTCGGCCTCGACCACCATCCACTCGCCTTTGCCGATGCGGGCGTTGGTGCCCCAGGCATTGATGATGCCGCCGGCGATGACGGTGGGATCGAGATCGGCGGCCATGAGCAGGTCGGCGATGAGCGAGGTGGTCGTGGTCTTGCCGTGGGTGCCGGTGATCGACACGGTGGCGCAGGGACGCATCAGCTCGGCCAGCATCTCGGCGCGGCGAATGATGGGAAGGCCGCGCTCCTTGGCCGCCTCGAATTCGGGATTGCCGGCCTTGACCGCGCTGGAAATGACCAGATGGCCCGCGCCCTTGACGTTCTCCGGATCGTGGCCGATCCGGCAGGCGATGCCGCGGGCGCGCAAGCGTTCGAGATTGGTGCTGTCCTTTAAGTCGCTGCCTTGGACGCGGTAGCCGCGGGTGTGCATCACCTCGGCGATGGCGCTCATGCCGATACCGCCGATGCCGACGATGTGGAACAGACCTGCCTGATCTGGATCGGGAAGATGCATGCTTGAACTCTACACCACTACGCCTTGAGCCGCGCCAACTCCTCGGCGAGATCGGCGAGCTTGTTGACGGCTTGCGTTTCCGACATGGCCTTTCCTTTCGCCGCCGCCCCCGCCAACACGTCTGGGGAGGAGAGCAGCCGTTCCAGCTCTTGGGCGAGGCGCTCGCGGGTAAGCTCTTGCTGGCGCACGCACCAGCCGCCGCCGCCTTGTTGCAGGCGAGTTGCATTTTCGAGCTGATCGTTGTCAAGCGCGTGCGGCAGCGGCACGAGCAAACAGGGGCGGCCGATCGCCATCAGCTCGGCGACGGTCGAGGCGCCGGAGCGCGCGACGATCAGATGCGCCTTGGAAATCCGCTCAGGCAGATCGCGAAAGAACGGCGCGACATGGGCGGCGATGCCGGCCTTTTTGTAAGCCTCGCGCAGATCGTCGAGATCTTCCTCGCGCGCCTGCTGCATCACCGTCAGTCGTTCGCGCAGCTCGGCCGGCAGCAGCGAAAGCGCCGGCGGCATGGCCTCGGAGAAGAAGCGCGCGCCTTGGCTGCCGCCGAAGATGAGCAGCAGCAGGCGTTGTCCGGGCTCGGGCGGCTGATAAACCACGTCGCGAAAAGCGAGCACGGCGTCGCGCACAGGCGTCCCCGTGACGCGTGCTTTGGATTCAGCCTCGGGCCTCAGCAGCTTGGTCGGCTTGAAGGACAGCGCGATGCGGTCGACGACACGCGACAGCAACCGGTTGGCGCGGCCCATGACGGCGTTCTGCTCGTGGATCGCGGTGGGGATCTTCAGCGAGCTCGCGGCGATGATCGGCGGCAGGGTAGGATAGCCGCCAAAACCGATGACGGCCTGAGGCGCGATTTCCTTCAAGAGGCGCCGCGCGCCGAAGAAGCCGACGCCGAGTTGGGAAAAAGTCATCGCCACGGCGAAGGGATTGCGGCTGGTGAGCGTGGCCGAGGGGATGCGGTGAATGGCGCGGGCCGGAAACTCGACGCCGTATTTCTCGGCGCGGATGTCGGTCGCAAGCTCGACCTCGTAGCCGCGGCGCTTGAGCTCCTGCGCCAAGGCCGCGGCGGGAAAGAGATGCCCGCCCGTGCCGCCCGCGGCAAGCAGGATCGGGCGGCCGCTCACGCCGCCTGCTCCCTGACGGGGGCGGCCTCTGAGT
>JBAUOI010000576.1:0-2139 GCA_049579665.1 Methyloceanibacter sp. | reverse complement strand
AGCCGGGATCGATCGAGCCGGATCTCGAGATCCCCGCCTTCCTGGATAGGCGTCCGCAATGAGGATCGTTCACCGGGCCCGGCGACGTTTCACCGGATCTCATGCGGGACCACATGATCGACGACGCAACCGAGCTCGCCGTGCGCTATGGGTCAGAAGCACCTCGAGAGCGCGTGAGTGATGTCCGCTTCACCCTCAAGAGCGGACGTGCTCAGGGACAGTATCGATGTCCGCTAAGTGCCAAGAGGGGACATGGTCCTTGGCATGATCGAGAGCTCGAACCTCGAAGTCCCTTCATAGCGACATCGCTGATCCCGCTCATTATGCTACGCGATAACGTGCATCAGCACTGTGAGAGGAAACTATGCCTACCGCCGATGGCAGTTTGACCAACACTATTGGGATTTTGTTGGTTTTCGTGCTCGTGGCTGCGAATGGCTTCTTTGTCGCCGCCGAGTTTTCATTGGTCGCGGTTCGACGGAGCCGGGTGGCTCAGCTCGTGGAAGCGGGAAGGGCAAATGCGAAGACGCTTGAGAGGGCAGTCGACAATCTCGACTCGTATCTGGCGGCGACTCAGCTTGGCATCACGATCTCGTCGCTGGCGCTCGGCTGGATCGGTGAGCCCGCGCTCGCACGCGTGATTGAGCCTTTCCTATCCGGATTACTCGGGGCGTTTGCTGCCGTCGGTGCCCACGCCATCGCCGTTGCGATTGCGTTCATCATCATCACCGCGCTGCATATCGTCCTTGGTGAGCTCGCACCGAAAAGCCTGGCGCTCCAGCGCAGCGAGGCTACGGCGCTTCGGGTTGTGCGGCCGCTCGGCATATTCCTGTTTCTGCTCCGCCCGGCAATCGTCACGCTCAATGGCCTGGGCAACCTCGTCTTGCGGCTATGCGGCCTGCGGCCAGGAAACGTCGAGGAATCCTTGCATTCACCGGAAGAGCTCAAGCTTCTGATCGCTGCGAGTCAAGAAGGTGGTCTCCTGCAGGAGGCACAGCAGGAGGTGGTGGAGCGGGTTCTCAACATTGGCGATCGCCGCATCAGCGACATCATGACTCCCCGAGTGGATGTCGACTGGATCGACATCAACGACAATCGAGAAGAGATCCTTCGATCGATACGTGAATGCCGTCACGGGCAGCTACTGGTCGGCAAGGGTAGTATTGACGAGCCGCTAGGCATGATCCTGAAACGGGACCTGCTGGACCTAGTCCTCGATGGGCAGCCTCCTGATCCGATGACGGTCATTCGCCAACCGCTTGCCATCCATGAGGGGATGAGGTTTTTCAAGGTTCTGGAGCAGTTCAAAAGAGCGCCAGTTCGGTTGGCAATGATCCTCAACGAATACGGAGTCCTGGAGGGTATTGTCACTCAGACCGACTTGCTTGAGGCCATCGCGGGCGATCTGGTCCAGATTGAGGGGGAAGAACCTGAAGTGGTCGAACGCGAGGACGGATCGCTTCTTATCGATGGTATGATGTCCGCGCAGGAAGCCTTCGATTGGCTCAATCTCCGGACTCGGCCCGCCGATGGCGGTTTCCACACCATTGCCGGCTTTATGCTCCGGCAGCTCGGGCACCTTCCCAAAGTGGGAGAGCACTTCGACTATGAGGGCTGGCGTTTCGAGGTGGTTGATTTGGACGGCCGCCGCATTGACAAGGTACTAGCGATCCCGCCGAAAGCGGAAGGAGACGACCCTCGATGATCGCGGTTGGTCGACGTCCGCTTTGGGTCAGAAGCCGACATCGCCGAGTTCGTTTGTGATGTCCGCTTAGTGCCACAAGGAGACTCTGCGCTGCGACGCAGCATTGGGTTCCCAGTCGAGCGTGCCAATGAAACCCTAGGGCAGTATCGTCTGGCCCTTGTATCTGCCGCCACAGAGGGTGTCCGTTAGGTTCTCACACGTGTAAGTCCCGCCGCCACTGGCACCCTCATATTTGCCGGTGCCGCCGGTGATCTTGTAAATGGACTCCTTCAGGTGCGAGCCTTCCTCACAAGTGTCATATATCTTGTCCCCACCCTTGAAATTAAAGGTGCAGGACAGGCTCGCCTTCCAGGTTTCATCGGGCATGAACTCATACTTTCCCACGCAATCCTCCGTGTATTTCGGTGCTGCAGGGTCGTCGGGGATGACTACGC
>JBAUOI010000575.1:0-9977 GCA_049579665.1 Methyloceanibacter sp. | reverse complement strand
CGGCTTCGCTGCCGGCGCCGAGCGCGCCGGAAACGCCGCGCCCGCCCGCAATACCGATTGCGCTGCCGAAGCCGAGCGCGGTCGAGGGTTGGGTGAAGGCCAAGGCGACGGAGGTCAAGGGCGAGGAGCGGGGCCGCTCGCTTTACCATTTCGAGTTCTGGCTGGACGCGCCCGACGAGGTGAAGCGCAGGCTGGTCGCCGTCGCCTACGAATTCAACACGCCCGCGGTGATGCCTCAGTCGCAAGTGTCGAGCGAGAAGAAGACCGGCTTCCGCATCTTCGCCGGTGGGCTGACTTGCGCGGACAAGGTCACCGTCACGCTGAAATTCAATGACGGCCAGTCGCAGCAGGTCGCCGTCGATGGCTGCCGGCTGGTCGGCTAGCTCAAGCGCACGCCCGCGACCTCGGCGACCAACTCACGGAAGCGCGGCCTCTGGCTCTCGATATAGGGAAGCGGCCGGCACACATCGATCGCGGCGATGCCGATTCGCGTGGTGAGCGCGCCGTTGAAGATGCCTTCGCCGAGCCGGGCCGAGAGCTTGGCGGTAAGCCCGTGCCCGATCACCTGCTGGATCACGTCGTCGCCGAGCGCGATGCCGCCGGTCAGCACGATATGCGTGACCACCATGCGGGCGAGCTTGAGCAGCGAGAGCGTGCCCGGTCGCGCGCCGTAGAGCGTAGCGAGCCGGCGCAGCATGCGCAAATTCTCGCTGCCCACGAACAGCATGTCGACCACGGCATTCGGACTGACCGCGGTGACCACCGACACGCGCTTGGCCGAGGCTGCGACGATGCTGCGGGCATAGGGGTCGAGCGGCGCGACCAGCGTGCGCTCGCTGAGTCGCAACAACTCGCCCGCGCTCATGATGTCGTGCTCATGCTCGGCGAGGCGTTGCAGCCCCCAGGCGAGATCCTTCCGCCCGGCATAAAGGCGCTTCAAGCGATCGGCAACGTCGATGGCGAGCGGCTTGTCGTTCTGGCGCGCGGCGCTGTCGGCCTCGTGCCTGATCTTGCCGAGACGGCCTAGCCGCGCAAGGCCCGCCACCTCTCGGAGGATGATCATCAGAAGCGCGAACAGGACGAGCGCGAGCAGTCCGACCGCGGCCCAGCCGATCCAATCGTCGCGCGCGATCAGCGCCAGCACATAGTCGTAGAGCCAGAGCGAGGCGAGCAGGCTGACGAGCCCGCCAAGCGCGCCGATGAAGATGCTGCCCCAGCGAAGGCCACGACCAAGGTCCGGCATGGCGCGAGCGCGCTGAACCGGAAGCGATACCGGCTCTGCCGCGAGATCCGGCATGATTGGCGGGACGAACACCTCCACCTCCTCGACGGGGAAGGCCGCAGGTTTGCGGTGGGTTTTCTTGCTCATGCCAATTGGTCTCCGATCAGCGCCTCGATGGCGCGGTCGAGGCGGATATTTGGGAAGGGGGCGAAGCCGCCGGAAGGGAGCGGCACCGGATTTGGCGGTCTGAAGCGCACGAAGCGCATCTCGCCATGCTCGGTCTGCCAGCCTTTCAGCGCGGCCTCGGGGTCCTCGGGCAGGTCTCCCGGGAAGATGGCGAACTGCTCGGAGCCGTCGAAAGTCCGCTTGCCGATGGTCTCGCCCGGCAGTGGATAGCCGACAATGCAGGGGAGCGTCTCGGCGTTTCGTTTCGCCTCGCCTTCGCGCGTGGCGCGGATCGCGGCCATCGCCAAAACCTTCACTTCGGCCCCGGCATATTCGGCGCGCGCCATCGCCCGGCCTGCGAGCTTGGCGAGGATCGCCTCGAGCCGGTCATGGCTCTGATGATGCAGATGGTCGGCCTTGGTGGCGGCGAGCACGATGCGGTCGATGCGAGGGGCGAACAGGCTCGACCACAGGCTGTTCGTTCCCGTCCTGAAGCATTCGAGGATCTCGGTCATGGCGCGCTCGAGATCGGCGACCGCGGGCTGCCCGCCGTTCAGCGCGGTGAGCACGTCGATCAGCACGATCTGCCGGTCGAGCCGCGCGAAATGATCGCGGAAGAAGGGCCGCACCACATAGCTCTTATAAGCTTCGTAGCGCCGCTCCATCATGCTCCACAGCGAGCCGCGCGGGAAACTCTCCCCATCCTTGGCATCGAGCGGCACGAAGGTGAGCGCGGGCGAGCCCGCGAGATCGCCCGGCATGAGGAAGCGGCCCGGCGGCAATGTCGACAGCGCGTAGAGATCGGCGCGCGTCTCGCGCAGATAAGCCTTGAACAGATCGGCGAGCGTCTCGGCGAGAGCCTCGTCGGCGGGCGCGGCGGGATCGATCTCGGCGAGAGCCTCGCGCCAAGGCTTCGACGCCTTCTTGCGTGAAGGCGTCCGGCTCTGTTGGAGCGCGGTCCGCGACCAGTCGCGATAGTCGAGCCGCAGCAGCGGCAGATCGAGCAGCCATTCGCCCGGATAATCGACGATGTCGATATGCAAACTCTCGCGGCCGAACTGCCGTTTCCAGAACCGCGTCGTGGCATATTCGATCGTGAGCCTGAGCTGGCTGATGCGGCGCGTGCTTTCCGGCCAGCGCGGGGGATCGGCGACGAGATCGGCGAGATGCTTCTCATACTCGAAGCGCGGCACCACATCGTCGGGTTGCGGCTCGAGATAGACGCGCCCGATCCGCCCTTGCGCCGCGGCGTCGAAAAAGGGGAGCCTCGCGCCGGCGATGAGATTGTGCACGAGCGCGGTGATGAACACCGTCTTGCCCGAGCGGGCGAGACCGGTGACGCCGAGCTTGAGCGAAGGCGTGACGAGGCCGCTGGCGAAATCGCCGAGGCTGCGGAGAGCGTCGCCTGTGGCCTGGCTGTAGCTGGAGATCGGCACGACTCGAAACGCCCTTGCGCTTTTGCCCTCAGCGACGTTTACCGCATTGCGCACTAAGGCCTGCCTAAGAAACGGGCTCCGCCATGCCGTTAAATATGACGGATTTGCAATGTTTCCGCTGACTGTGCTTCGCGCATTTGTCAAGCGCGTCTCGCGTCTTGACTTGTCGACTCGCTTCCGTAAATACGTGGCTGCCCGGGTGGGGTCGCCGAACATGCGCGAACCGGTTAAGGGGAGCAGGGTCTTAAACCCAAAGAGGAAACGGATGCGTCTGGAAACGACCATGCGGGCCAAAAGAAAAGTCCCCGAAGACTACCGCCCATCTGAGGACGAGCCTTTCATGAGCGACCGCCAGCGGGCCTATTTCCGCCGGAAGCTGCTCAACTGGCGCGACGAGATTCTCCGCTCGACCAAGGAGACCCTCCAGCACTTGCACGACGATTCGGCGCAGCACGCCGATATCGCCGATCGGGCCACTTCCGAGACCGAGCGCGCGCTCGAGCTGAGGGCCCGCGACCGGCAGCGCAAGTTGATCGCCAAGATCGACGCCGCGATTGCCCGCCTCGACGACGGCACCTACGGCTATTGCGAGGAGACCGGCGAGCCGATCAGCCTGAAGCGCCTCGATGCGCGGCCGATCGCCACCTTGAGCGTCGAAGCGCAGGAGCGCCACGAAAGGCGCGAGCGCGTCTACCGCGACGAGTAGCCCCAAGCCTACTGCCGCGGCACGATCGGAAAGTCGAAGATTGTGTCGGGGTAGGGTTCGGGCTGCAAGGTGAAATGCCACCACTCCATCGGGTAGTTCTTGAAGCCATGCCCCTGCATGGCCGCGACCAATCGATCGCGATTCTCCCGCTCTTCTTTGCTCAAGCCGAGGGCTGCCGTATTAGCCTTAACATCGAAGCAATCGAAGCTCGTCCCCATGGCGAGGCTGCCGTCGGGCGCGTGCCCCTTCTGTGGGGCCGTGCAGGCGCGCGGCTTGGCATTCTCTCCGGCTTGAGCCTCGCCGGCCACATCGATCGGCACCAGCGTGAGATCGAGCGTGGCGCCCCGCGAATGGCCTGAGCGCGTGGCGATATAGTCGGGGAACAGGGCTGCCTTCGGCAGATTGGGATAGTAGGTCGTCTTGGCCTTCGGATCGTCGGGCTGTTTGGCCCAGGCGACGAAGGCGGCAACGGCGCGGGCAGGACGGTAGCAATCATAGACCTTGAGGGTAAGGCCCTTGGCCTTAACGTCAGCCTGGACCGCTTTCAGCGCGTCCGCGGCCTGCCGCACCAGCACGCATTCGGTGGCGTCATAGCCATTAACCTTCGCGCCGGTGAAGTTGCCGCTCTCCGCATAGCGCATGTCCTGTTGGATGGTCGGATCGATGTCGCGGAGGTAGACGAAATCCTGCGGCATCTCGCCCGCGCTCGAGGGATAGGTCTCGGTCCACAGTCCCAACAGGGATGCGAGAAGGGCGAGCACGCGACGAGCCATCAGCCACATTAACTTTGCCAAGTTGCGCGGGGATAAAAAAACTCCCCGCTGGAGGGCGGGGAGTGAAGAGGTTTGGGGGACTGACATGACTGGCCTGAGCCAGTCGGTGTCGGACCATTAGCAGGGAACTGCCGGCGTTCTTACGGTACTAGCGGTGAAATTACCGGCGTCGCCTCTCCGCCTACCCCAACTACACAGGGCCACCGTAAGCTCGGAATGTTTGTTTACCTCAATTTAAGACCCGTGCCAAGTGAAACCGCCTGTGGTATTTTAGCAACAGTCAATCGAAAAAAAGCGTTGGATTTCCTAGGTCTTGCTGAAATCGGGAGCGGGGCGGGTTTCGCTCTTGGCGATGATCACGTCCTCGAGCGGGGGCTCCAGATGCGGACGTCCTTTGATTCCCGTCTCGATCAGCATGTCGATCGGGCCGCCGATCATCACGAGATGCTCGACGTCGTCGCGGCGCACCAGAAACAGCTTCCGCTTGGCGTCGACGCTTGCCGTCTCGACAACCCCGAGGCGCTTGTCTCGGGGCCGCATGAAACCGGTGCCGCCGGGCGATCCGCCGAAGAAGGTCTTGAAGGCCCAGACCACCAGCGAACCAAGAGCGATGACGAACAGAATCGCCGCGACGGCAAGCACAAGATTGTTGAGATCGACCATGGGATGAGGTCCTACGCGCTGCGTGTTAACAGTGCATTAACCACCATCCGGGCAACGAATAAGGCAAGCCTTGGGCGATTGTTCCAAGCTGGACGGCCGCAAGGCCGCATGGGCTGAACCAGCCGGTTATGACAATGTTCGGCCAAGACATTTCCGAATCGGCTATTTTGCGAAGCCCATGACCGATATCGACGTGCCCATGCGCTACGCCACGCCCGCCGCAGACCGCACCGAGCGGGACGGCAGCGTAGGCCTCGTGGTTCTGCTCGCGCTCGCGCTCGCGGTTGCCGCTGTTGGCCTTGCCATGGTGTCACGCGACGTGGCCGAGCCGTTCGTGCTCGCCATCCTTGCCGGACTTGCCGTGGTCGGCGTGTTCTGCCTGTTCGCCGGCGCCGTCCGCATTCTGCATTTCGGTGGCAGGCATGCGCGGAACGATGTCACCAAGGCCTTTGTCGACAACCTGCCGCAAGGCGCGCTGATCGCCGATAGTGCCGGGCGCGTGCTCTACGCGAATGAGTCCTATCGCGATTTGCTCGGTCTCGACACGGAAGCGAATGTACCGGCGCCCGACCGCGCCTTTGCCGGCAACCCGCATCTTGCCGAATGCATCTTCCGCCTTTCCCGCGCGGCGCAACAGGGCAGGAGCCTGAAAGAGGAATTCCGCCTGCCGCCGCCCGGCGAAGCCGAGGATGAGACCGGCGTCGCGCCCCGCTGGTTTCGCATCTCCGTGCAGCCGATGCCGCCGGACCCGCGCTCTGGCCGCAAGGGCGCGCTCACCGTGTGGCAAGTCGATGAGATCACCATGGACCGCGCCCGCGAGGAGGCAAGCTTCGCCAAGGTGCAGGCTGCTATCGCCTATCTCGACAGTGCGCCGGCCGGCTTCTTCACCGCCGACGCCGACGGCACCATCGAATATCTCAACGCGACGCTGGCTCAATGGCTCGGCCTCGACCTTTCCGAGATCGCCGGCCGTGCGCTCAAGCTCGAAGAGATCATGTCCGCCGACAGCGCCGCGCTGATCGCCCGCAGCGGTCGTGGGCAGAGTCCAGGCGCTACCCGCCGCTTCGACATCGATCTGGTCAAGGCAGACGGCACCAGCCTTCCCGTGCGCGTCCTGCATCGCCTGCCTCGCCCCGGATCGAGCGGAGCCTTGGCGCACGCGCTCGTCTTGAGCCGCGGTCCCGGCGAGGCCGAGGAGGCTGGCGCCGCCGAGCTCCGATTTGCCCGCCTGTTCCATTCCGCGCCGATCGCCATCGCCACGGTCGAGGGCGAGGGCCGCATCAGCGCGACCAACTCCGCCTTCATGCGACTGTTCGGCGCCGCCGACGAGGGCAGGAAAGTGCGCCTGGAATCGCTGGTCGAGCCGGAGAGCCATCCAGCGCTTCGCCGCGCGCTCGATGCCGCGCTCGCCCGCCAGAGCCTGATCGAGCCGGTCGATATCGCCTTTGCCGGCGACCGCGACCGCAGCGGCAGGATTTATTTGAGCCCCATCGAGCAGACCGACGGGGAGGGCGAGGCGGCCATCGCCTACGCCATCGATACGACCGAGCAGCGCACGCTCGAAATGCAGATCGCGCAAGGGCAGAAAATGCAGGCGGTCGGCCAGCTAGCCGGCGGTATCGCGCATGACTTCAACAACATGCTGACGGCGATCATCGGCTTCTCCGACTTCCTGTTGATGAATCACCGGCCGACCGACCCCGCCTTTCAGGACATCATGAACATCAAGCAGAACGCGAACCGGGCCGCCGGCCTGGTGCGCCAGCTGCTTGCCTTCTCGCGCCAGCAGACCTTGCGGCCGCAGAAGCTCGCTCTCGGCGACGTGCTGTCCGAGTTGTCGATTTTGCTCAGCCGCCTGCTCGGCGAGAATATCGAGCTCAAGCTCGACCAGGCCTCCGACCTCTGGCCGGTCAAGGCGGACCTGCATCAATTCGAGCAGGTGATCATCAACCTTGCCGTCAATGCGCGCGACGCCATGCCCGACGGCGGCAAGCTCGTGATCCGCACCGCCAATGTCAGCGAAAGCCAATCGCGCGATCTCGGGCTGAAACACCTGCCCGCCGGCGAATATGTGCTGATCGAGGTGAGCGACACCGGCACCGGCATGACGCCGGAAGTGATGCACAAGATCTTCGAGCCGTTCTTCTCGACCAAGGAGATCGGGCGCGGCACCGGGCTCGGCCTCTCCACCGTCTACGGCATCGTCAAGCAGACCGGCGGCTTTATCTTCCCCGCGAGCGAGGAGGGCCGCGGCACCACCATGCGCGTCTACCTGCCGCGCTTTATCGAGGCGGTCGCCGAAGCCGAGGCCGAGCCGGAGAAGATCGAGCGGCGTCCCGAGAAGCCCAAGGACCTGACCGGGCAGGGGACCGTGCTTTTGGTCGAGGACGAGGATGCGGTCAGGAGCTTCGCCGCCCGCGCGCTCGGCCAGCGCGGCTCTAACGTGCTCCAGGCCACCACCGGCATCGAGGCGCTCGAGGTCTTCGCGAGTCACCAAGGCGAGGTCGATCTCGTGGTGAGCGACGTGGTGATGCCCGAGATGGACGGCCCGACCCTGTTCGAGAAGCTCCGCCGCCAGCGCCCCGACCTCAAGGTCATCTTTATCTCCGGCTATGCCGAGGATGCCTTCCGCCAGCATCTCGCTGAGAACGAGGACTTTATGTTCTTGCAGAAGCCCTTCGATCTCAAGGAGCTGGCCGCCGCGGTGAAGACCGCGTTGCAGGGCTAACGTCAGGCGCCGAAAGGCCTTCCCTTCGCCATTGATCGCGGTTACACGCGGGGTCAGGACTGATCCCAATCCCTTTGCCCTTTGGAGCGTTTGCGTGCCCGATTACGAGCTCGTGCCGGAGGAAGAATCCGGTAAATTCACCAGACGCCGCCGCGCCAAGCCGCGCATGCCGACGTTCACCATCGAGCGCTATGGCGGCCGGCTGATCTATTTCTGGTTCGGCATGCGCTTCGGCGCGCTGAAGAAGCTGTTCAAGCGCGGCAACTACGCCTTCACGCTCAACTGCATCCCCGACACGCTGCTGCTGTTCCTCTGGGTGCCGTGGAACTCAGTGCTCTATTGGTTCTCCGAAGCGAAATACAGAAAGGCCGCCGAGGCGCTGCCGCTCAGCCCTCCGCCGATCTTCGTCATCGGCCATTGGCGCACCGGCACGACGCTGTTGCACGATCTGTTCTCGGTCGATCCCAGCCTCGCTTATCCGACCACCTTCGAGTGCTTCTTCCCGCATCATTTCCTGCTGACGGAGGAGGTGTTGTCCAGGGCGATGCGCAAGCTTCTGCCCAAGAAGCGTCCGCAGGACGACGTGCCCGTCGGCTTCGGCCGCCCGCAGGAAGAAGAGTTCGGCATGATGATGCTGGGCGAGGGCACGCCCTATCTGACTCATGCCTGGCCGCGCTTCGGTCCCGCCGATACCGAATATCTCGACTTCAAGGGCGTGCCCGAGACCGAACGGAAGCAATGGGCCGACGCCTATATGTGGTTCTACCGGCGTCTGCTGCTGAAGCATGGCGGCAAGCCACTGGTGATGAAGACGCCTGCCAATGCCGCGCGGCTCAAGCTATTGACCGAGCTGTTTCCCGATGCGCGATACGTCTATTTGGCGCGGAACCCGCTCAACGTCTTTCCCTCGACGGTGAAGCTCTGGCGCGCGCTCTATTCGGTACAGGGCCTGCACAATCCGCCCGATCTCGATCCTTGGCTCGACGACTACGTGCTCGACATGTTCGCGCGGCTCACCGAGGACTATGAGGAGGACCGCCATCTGATCCCGAAGGATCGGCTGGTCGAGCTGCGCTACGAGGATTTCGTCAAGGACCCGGTCGCTTCGATGCGTGACATCTATCAGCGGCTCGACATTCCGAACTTCGAGCAGGCCGAGGCGCCAATGCGCGAATTCCTCGCAGAGCGCTCCGAGCACAAGGTCTCGCGGTACGAGATGCCGGCGGTGCTCAAGCGCAAAGTGATCGATCGCCTCAAGCCGTATATCGACCGCTTCGGCTATCGCGCCGCGGTCGAGGCCTCGCTGGCGGGTGACACGGCTAAGTCGCCAGTGCGCGAGAAAGAGCCGTCTTGACGGAGCGCTGCCGCTCACCGCGTCGCTGCCGCTCTCGGTCCTATCGAGATGGTCAACGACCCCGCGGATGACGAGCAAAATCCACGTGGTGTCCCCGACCAAAGGCTTCCACAAGCGCTACTGACAAGTCACTGCTACCAATTGGATTGGCGTCCACTTCCTCGCTGGTTCGGAAAGTTTCGACCTTGGCTTCCTCAGAGGAATCGATTCGCATCCCCCCACGAGGATGGGTCGAGCTCTCTACCAGCAGGTCTATCCGCCGCTGAAGCTGTTGCCTCCTGTAAAGCTGCTGCAACCGTTCACGCAAGCTGACCATCACGTCTGCCCTCCTCTTGACCATGAACAAACCAGAGGGTGCGCCGGCTGCTAATCGGCAATCAGAGCATAGGAGCCGTCTTCGACGGCTCCACCCTCCAAAGGATGGGTTCTGGCGGGAAAACAGAATGGCAATCCCCCGCGGGCCTTGAACTCGTCGGCTTGGCTAATGGTTCCATGGGCAGGCTCTGAGAGTCCCGCCGCCGCGGCCAGGATTGGTCCACATCCCGAGCAAGTGGGCGCTGCTTTCCGCTAGGATGACTCCTCGCGGACTCGACCGCGAGATGAGGCAATTTGCGCCCATCAAATCTGGCGCGACTTATGCGAAGTCCCTGCGCGGTCGCCTGATCCGAGCCCGGCCAAAAACTGTGTCCAAAGCGGTAAAATATTGGTCGTGCTGGGCGTTGGGGGCGGCGCTTTCCTGACGGCGCTGGGACTGCTCGCCAATTGGTTTTCTTTCCTCGATCTCATCAACGACGGCCTCCCCTTTCTCTTCACGGGCTGTCTCCTGCTTGTTGCCGTCGCTCTGGTCATCCGCGGTCGGTTCTTGATTGCCGCGGCAGCTCTTCTCGCGGTGGTCAATGGCGCGGTGCTAGTTGGCGCGCTGCAAGAGGC
>JBAUOI010000574.1:0-2559 GCA_049579665.1 Methyloceanibacter sp. | reverse complement strand
CTCCTGTTCTCGGTGCATGTGCCGACGCTTGACGGGTCGATCAAAGGCTGGCTCGCACTGCTCGACCAGCTCAGTCAAAAGAAGGACGCGCGCGTCGTGCCGGGGCACGGCCCGCATGCCATGCAGCTACCGGAGGCGATAACCCCCGAGCAGCGCTACCTGGCGTCAATCGCCGCCGATGTCAGGACGTTGATCAAGGACGGCAAGACCTTGGAAGACGCCACCAAGACCGCGGGCTTTTCCGAGCGTGACGCCTGGAAACTGTTCGATCATTATCATGTCCGCAACGTCACTGCGGCCTTCGCAGAGCTTGAATGGGAGTGATATAATGGCGGCAACAAGCGCTAGGACGATCGCCATGCCCCTCACCTCAAGGACCCTCGCCTCCGGCGCGGCGGCTTTATTGGCTCTGTTGGTACTTGCCGTTCCGGCCAGGGCCGACATCGACGACTGGACGGTGCTGAAGCAGCAGACTTTTGGCGATCGTGCCATCCAGTCCGAGGACGGGATGGTCGTACTCGATGCGCCGCAGGTTGCCGACGACGCGGCGCTGGTGCCGATCACCGTGCGGGTGCCTCCAAGCGTCCGTCAGAACCTCAAATCGCTGACGCTGTTCATCGACAAGAACCCCGACCCGAAAGTGGCGACGCTGCATTTCGGCCCAGCTGCCGGCAATGACGGCGAGCGGAGCTTCTCCACGCGCGTGCGCGTCGATAGCTTCTCGCATGTGCGGGCGGTACTCGAGACCGAGGACGGCGTGCTGCACATGGCGACGCGCTTCGTCGCCGCGGCAGGCGGCTGCGGCGCCATGCAGGCCAAGGATCCCGATTCCGAGACGATCGATCTCGGCAAGACCATCGTCAAGGTCTTCCCGCCGGCGATCGAGGCGAGCCCGATCTGGTCGGGCCAGGTGATGATCAAGCATCCCAACTCGAACGGCATGCAGCTCGATATTCACACCGCCAACATCATCCCCGCCCGCTACGTGAGCAAGGTGATCGTCACGCGCGGCGGCGAGCTGGTGTTCGACATGGATTCGACCTTCTCGATCTCGACCAACCCGAATTTCCGCTTCAGCTTCGGCCGCGGCGACAACAACAATCTCGACGTCGCCATCACCGACACCGACGGGACGAAATTCGCCGCGCAGTCCGAGCCGAGCGGGTCTTAGGCCGCTGGCAAAAGAAATCGGGCGGTTTTCGCCGCCCGATCTTTCAATCAAACCAGGCCAAATTGCGCTAGCAGGCCGTCGAACCGCCGCACCCACCCGGAACGCGTCCCCCGCCGGTGTCGATGTCATGTCCGTGATTGAAGCCGCTTGGCGTGAATTTCAAATTGCCGTTTGGCAATGACGGGAAACAGCGCTGCTCGATGGTCGGGCGCACCACTGGGTGATCCCCAAGACAGTTCGGTTGTAGGCAGCAAATCTGATTGAAGCACGCGTAGTTCACGTTGCCGCGCATCTCGGTCCAGCCGTTGGGATCGCGGCGGCAACTTTCTTTGTAGAAGGGAAGCGCAAAAGCCGAACCAAGAGCCGTCAGGCTGATGGCTACCGTCAGGGCAACCGTCGATATAGTGGTGATCTTTTGCATCGTCGTTCCTCCTGTCGAAAAGCTCGACCCTTGAAAGGTCGGCTTAGCGTGAAGGCTACGACAACTGCTCTGATCGGCGCCTGAAGGCGCCGTTCAGCGGGCATTCATCGCGCAGGCCCGGCTGCAAAGAAAATGGCGCCGATCAGGGCTGCGCCTGTGGCGGCTTGCTGGAATAGAAGATCTGCGCTTTCAGCAGGAACTCGTCGGGCTTCTTGAGGAAGAGCTGCTTGGCCGTCTCGTTGCCGAAGCAATAGGTCCTGCCGGCATAGACCGTGTTGACCGAGCAGTCGGTTTTGATCTCCTTGCCCAGCGCCAGCCCCATCACGCAGTTGTCATCAAACTCGCCCTCCGTGGCAGCGGCGGCGGAAAGGACGAGACCAAGCGTGAGAGCTGCGGCCAATAAGCAGAGTTCTATGATCCTCATCATCGCTCCGCCGATTGAAGACTGATTGGTCGCGGAGAGTAAGCTCGGTTACGGATGAATGCAAATCGCCACCACCGCCTTTCGGTCTGAGACCGTAGGCACACCCTGTCGGACAGCGTCAGGTTTTGTGGGGCGGGTGAGCGCTTGGTGGAGCTCACCCGCTCCCTACGACTTAGGCAGCGAGATCAGATTCTCCTCGTACTTCAAGCCGGTCGCGGACTTTATCGACCACCTTGCGTCGATCGACCCAAGGTGAAATTGCGCTCCTTAGCCTTGAAGCCAACTGAGACTTTCTGCCTTCGAACCAATTTGGAGCAAAAGGCATCATTCCGTCCCCGAGGCATGACTCGACTGGCGCCCCTTCAGCAAAAATCACTTGATGATCCTCGAGGTCGAGCTGGAAGTAGGTGAGCTTGTCTTCTTCGCCTTTGGAGCAACGCACAATCGATCGATGATTCACGAGACCATTGGCAGCTACCAGTACTCCGTCGAAGTAGAGAGCATGTCCCGGCGACAAATAGAGGTCGCGGTGAGGTACGTTTG
>JBAUOI010000573.1:0-14530 GCA_049579665.1 Methyloceanibacter sp. | reverse complement strand
GACCCATCTCGGCGACAGCGTCGAGGAGGCGATCTCCGCCGTGCTGAAGCATGGCCAATTCGTCTTGGGCCCCGAGGTCGCCGAGCTTGAGCGGAAGCTTGCCGCGTTCTGCGGCGCGAAGCATTGCGTGTCTTGCGCCAACGGCACCGACGCGCTGCTTTTGGCGCTGATGGCCGAGGGCGTCGGCAAAGGCGATGCCGTGTTCGTGCCTGCCTTCACCTTCGTCGCCACCGTCGAGGTTGCGGTTCTCTGCGGCGCTACGCCAGTGTTCGTGGATATCCGCCGCGACAATTTCAACATGGACATAGAGAGCCTCGAAGCCGCGATCGGCGAGGCGAAGACGCGCGGGCTCAGGCCGCGTTGCGTGATCCCGGTCGACCTCTACGGCCAGCCGGCCGACTACAACGCCGTCAGCGAGATAGCCAAGGCGAACGGCATGTTCGTGATCGGCGACGCTGCCCAGAGCTTCGGCGCGAGCCTCAATGGGCGCAAAGTCGGCACACTCGCTGCTTATACGGCCACAAGCTTCTATCCCTCCAAACCGCTCGGCGGCTACGGCGACGGCGGCGCCGTTTTCACCGACGACGATGACAAGGCGGTACGCCTGCTAGCTTTGCGCAATCACGGCAAGGGCCCGGGCCAGCCGGATTTCGAGTATGTCGGCCTCAATAGCCGGCTCGATTCGATCCAGGCGGCGATCCTGCTGCAAAAGCTTCGCCTGTTCCCCGGCGAGATTCCCGCGCGGCAGGAAAAGGCCGATCGTTACAATCGGGGCCTCGCTTCGGTGGTCGAGGTGCCGCTTCTGATGCCGGGCGCTACGTCGGTCTGGGCCCAGTACACCATCATCACCGAGGATCGCGATGGCCTCGCCAAGGCTTGCCGCGAGGCGGGCGTTCCCACGGCGATCCACTATTCCGCCCCTCTCAATCGGCTGCCGCCATACCAGCAAGTGCCCACGCCGCCGGCGGGACTTCCTCAGGCGGAGTGGCTGGCCGAGCGCGTGATCAGCCTGCCGATGCATCCTTATCTCACCGATGCGATGCAGGATCTCGTCATCGGCACGGTACGCGAGGCGCTGGCATCGCGCGAAGTGAGCCGCGCACATGCGGCCGAGTAGGGCTCCGCTAGGGACGGGGCAGGAGTTGCGTTGACATGGCAGAGCGAATTCGCACCGCGGTGGTGGGGACCGGCTATTTCGGCCGCTTCCATGCCAACCATTATTCCCGCAATCCGCGGGCCGAGCTCGTCGCCGTGGTCGATAGCGACGCGGCGCGCGCCAACGCCATCGCCACGGAGTTCGGCGCCGAACCGGCAACCGACTATCGCAGCCTGATCGGCAGGGTGGATGCGGTCAGCGTCGCCGTGCCGACACCGCTGCATTACGACGTCGCGCGGGAGCTGATCGAGGGCGGGCTCCATGTTCTCGTCGAGAAGCCGATCACCGACAGCGTTTCGAGCGCGAATGCGCTCACCGAACTCGCCGAGGCGCGCAATCGGGTGCTCCAGGTCGGCCACATCGAGCGCTTCTCTAGCGCCTATCGTACGCTCGCCGAGATGATGACCGACCCGCTCTATTTCGAGAGCTACCGCATCGCGCCGTGGAAGAATCGCGGCGTTGAAGTCGACGTGGTGCTCGACCTGATGATCCACGACATCGACATGATCATAGGGCTGGCAAACTCGGAGGTTGAGAGCGTGGACGCGGTCGGCACGGCGGTCATCGGCCGCAACGTCGACCTCGCCAATGCCCGGATTACCTTCGCTTCGGGCTGCGTCGCCAACGTCACGGCGAGCCGGGTCAGCTACAAGACCGAGCGGCGCATGCGCGTGTTCGGGCGCAGCCATTACCTCAATTGCGATCTCGGCGAGGGCAAGATCTTCGGCTACCGCCTGCGCGGCGATCCCATGACCGAGGGGCTTGCCGCGATCGCCACCGAGACGCACGAAATTCCCAAGCAGGACAGTCTGGCCAACGAGATCGACTCGTTCCTCGATTGCATCGTCAACGGCACCAAGCCGCTGGTCGATGGCCGCGCCGGCTCCGAGGCTTTGCGCGTGGCGAGCATGATCAATCAGAGCATCGAGGAGCATCTGGCGAGGGTGCAGGCTCCGCTCAGCCGATCGGCCGCGTCCCGCTAGACCGCTCTGCCATCGATGATGTCGAGCACGACTTTGGCGGCGCGCTCGCTCGGCGGCGGCTCGGGATCGCCCAGCGCCTTGGCCACCTCGCGAAAGCCTTGCAACTGCCTTTCGCGCACATCCTTGGAGCTGAGGATTTCGGCCACGGCCTCAGCGAGCTTCGGCGCGGTGCACTCCTCCTGGATGAACTCCGGCACGACCAGGCCTCCGGCCAGCAGGTTCACCAGCGAAGCGTGATCGACGCTCACGCCCATACGGCGGACGAGGAAGGCGGTGGCGGCGGTGACCTTGTAGGCGACCACCATGGGCACGCGAGCAAGTGCGAGTTCGAGCGTCACGGTGCCCGATTTGGCCAGGGCAGCGTCCGAAGCGGCGAAGGCATCAAAGCGCTCTTCCATCTCGGCGAACACGACCTGGAAGGGCCAATCTTGCGTCATTGCGCGCACGCTTTCGGCCGCGGCATGCGCCACCGGAATCACGATGCGAAGGTCCGGGTAGGCCGTCTTGAGGGCGAGCAGCGCCTCGCCGAAGACGGGAATGAGGCGGCGGACCTCGCCGCGCCTCGAGCCGGGAAGCACACAGAGAACGGTCGCATCCGCCGGAAGCCCATGCCTTGCCCTGAACGCCGGACCGTCGCCGCGATTGGCACCGGTCTCGATGGCCGGGTGGCCGACATAGGTCGAGGGAATGTCGTATTTAGCGAAGAAATCTGCCTCGAACGGCAGCAAAGCCATGATGTGGTTGACGCGCCGCCCGAGCTTTTTCGCGCGGCCGGGGCGCCAAGCCCAGAGCTGCGGCGCGACGTAATGCACGATCGGAATGCCCGAGCCGGTGAGCTGATGCGCCAACCGCATGGAGAAGCTCGCCGAGTCGACCGTCACCACGGCATCGGGTGCAAGCCGCCGCGCTTCCGCTGCCGTTTGATTGATGCGCCTGACGAGGCGCGGCAGATGCGGCACAACCTCGGCTAATCCCATCACGGAAAGATCGCTCATGGGATAGAGGCTCTTGAGGCCCTGCGCCTCGCTTTGCGGTCCGCCGACGCCGGCAAAGCGGGCGCGGCCGCCCGTTTTGCGCTTCAGAGCGGCCATCAGCCGTCCGGCGAGGGTGTCGCCCGAGGTCTCGCCGGCGACGATGAAGATCAGCGGCTCACGCCGGTCCATGTCCGTTCCCAAAATTCAAATGTCCCGCCAGGAGGAGAACGTCGCGGCCTGACCGTGCCGCGCGCCTTGTGCGTCGATCAGCTCCCAGACCACGCCGTCCTCGATGATAAAGCGCCGGCCGGACTTGGCAATGCGCACGCCGCGATAGCCGGACATGAAGCCGTCGCGGTGGACCCGGTCGAGCAATTCTTGCCGCTCGGGCTGCTCCTCGGTCTCTGCCGAGAGTCGGGATGGCAGCGACAAGAACTCCTCCCAGGCATAGCCAAAACAGTCTTGCGCGGCTTTATTGGCATAGACGAAATGCGGGTCCGGGTCGGGCCCGTGCGCGAGCACGACCAAGGGTGCATCGCGATAGAGCCATGTCGCGTCCCTGCCGGGGGCGACGAGAGGGGTCCCAACGAGCCGCGTATAGCTCTCGGTCAACAGCGCGAAGAAGCTTGCGTCGGTCTTGCGATCGGCGGAGTGGCGTGTCGTTGCGATCTTCATTCCGTTGCCAACCTTCGTCACAGGATGCTCTTCGCGTAGAGATCGGTGCGGCGGTCGCGGAAGAAGCCCCATTCGGCGCGGTAGCGCGCGATCGCGTCGAGATCGAAGCTCGCCACTAGCACCCCTTCTTCCTTGTCGCCGAAGCTTGCCACCAGCGCGCCGGTATGATCGGCGATGAATGAGTGGCCGTAATAGCTCTGCGTGACGCCGTCATTGTCCTCTGTGCCTATCCGGTTCGCGGCGACCACTGGCACGGCGTTGGCGACGGCATGGCCTTGCATCACGCGCTGCCATTGTCCGTGCGTGTCGAGGCTCAGGTCGTAGGGCTCCGAGCCGATGGCCGTGGGATAGAACAGGATCTCGGCGCCTTCGAGCACCATGGCGCGCGCGGCCTCCGGGTACCACTGATCCCAGCAAATGCCGACGCCGATCGTGCCGGCGCGCGTCTTCCAGGCCTTGAAGCCGGTGTCGCCGGGGCGGAAGTAATATTTCTCCTGATAGCCCGGCCCGTCGGGGATGTGGCTCTTGCGATAGACCCCGAGGATCTCGCCGTCGGCATCGGCGATCGCCACGCTGTTGTAATGGCGCGGGCCGTCCTTTTCGAAGAAGGAGATGGGGATGACGACCTTGAGAGTCTTGGCGAGCGCGGCGAGCGCGCGCACCGCGGGATGCTCGCGCATAGGATAGGCGGTCGCGAACCATTTGGGATCTTGCCGCGTGGGGAAATAGATCCCCTGGAACAGCTCTGACGGCAGGATGACTTGTGCGCCTTGGCTTCCCGCCTCGCGGACAAACGCTTCCGTCCTGGCGATATTGGCCTGCATGTCGTGACCGTAAGAGGTCTGGATGGCCGCGACGGTGAGGGTACGCGTCGCCATCTACAGAGGCTCCTCGCGGGTGATGCAGTGGAACGACCCGCCGCCGGCCAGGCCCGAGCCGAGAACGCCGCGCGAGGGGAGGCCGACGACCTTGCGGTCGGGGAATGATTTTTGCAGGGCCTGGACCGCGTGCCCGCCGGAGGGCGTGCCGTAGATCGGCATAACCACGACGCCGTTGGCGATCACGAAGTTCACATGCGAGGCGGGCGCGATCTCTCCCTGCTGGTCCAGCACGCGGCCAGGACTCGGGATGCGGATGATCTCGAGCTTGCGCCCCGAGGCGTCGGTGGCCGCTTCGAGCTGGCGCGCGATCGCGTTCAGTACCTCGGCGTTAGGGTCGTCATCGCCGGCAGGGGACTGGCAGACGACGCGGCCTGGACCGACGAAGCGCGCGAGCGTGTCGATATGGCCGTCGGTGTGGTCGTTCAGGAGACCTTGGTCGATCCAAATGATCTTCCTGGCGCCGAAGGCCTCGCGTAGCGCGGCTTCAGCTTGGGCTTCGGTCCAGCCATTGCGATTCGCGTTAAGCAGAGTCTGCCGCGTGGCGAGGATCGTGCAGTTGCCGTTCTGCTCGACGGCGCCGCCCTCAAGCACGAAATCGAATTTGCGGACCGGCGTGCCGGAAATTTGCGCCATCTCGTCGCCGACGGTCGTGTCGTCAGGAAGATCGAACTTGCCGCCCCAGCCATTGGTCCTGAATCGCAGCGCGACCGCGCGGCCCTGTGCGCGGGCGAAGATCGGGCCGGTGTCGCGCAGCCAAATATCGCCATAACGCGCCGGCACGATCTCGGCCGTGTTGCCAAGTGCGGCGCGGGCGGAAGCTTCAGCTTCGGCGCCCGCAACCAAGAGCTGCACCCGGTTCGAAGGGCTAAGTGCGCGCACCAGCGCCGCGACCTCGCCGCGAGGTGTCGCGAGGTCGTCCTCCCACTGGTCCGGATCGGCCGGCCAGGCCGTCCAAATCGCCTTTTGCGGCGCCCATTCGGAGGGAACGGAAATTTGCTCGGCAACGCCAATTTGCATGAATTTCTGCTCGTGATTGCGCCAAGTTCGGTGGGTTGTGGCGGAAATCGTGAAATCGCTATCCTTCTCAAGAGTGTAAACTCGGTGTCTGTCAAATGCGGAGGCGAATCAGGCAGAAGACAGGCCGTCGGCGCCTAGCGCCGGTTGCGCAAATGCAGGCACAAGGGAGGACGAGGTCATGACTACAGCGGCACGCGCCGATCAGTCCAATATATGGTGGGTGTTTCTGCTTGAGGGAATTGCGGCCCTCATCTTCGGAGCGTTGCTCCTCACAAACCCGGCGGCGACCCTGGTGGCGCTTGCGGTGTTCCTGGGCTTCTATCTGCTGTTTATCGGTGTGCTGGAGCTGGTGCGGGTTTTCGTCGACCGCTCGCAGCCCTGGCTGTGGTCGCTCGTGGTCGGCATCCTCGGCATCATCGCCGGCATCGTGGTGCTGAATCATCCCCTGCTCACGGCGGTGGCGTTGCCCACCACGGTCGTTATCTATCTCGGCGTGGTCAGTCTGGTGATGGGCGTCGCCGGGATTATCGGCGGCTTCAGCGGCGGCGGCATCGGCTCGTTCCTGCTCGGCGTCGCCAGCCTGATCATCGGCGTGCTTCTGCTCGGATCGCCGCTGACGACGGCGCTCGCCGTGCCGTTCGTGTTCGGCATTCTGCTGCTGATCGAAGGCGTGGCGCTGATCATCTTCGCCTTCCGCGTCAAGGGTTAGGCTGGAAGCGGTTCGCCTCAAAGCCGTCAGAACGATCCGAAGGCCGATCCGATAAAGATCGTTGCCGCGAGCGCTATGACTGCGCCCACAATGGCGACCATGAAGATGTCGAAATAGCTCTCCCGGTGCGTCGATCCGCAAACCGCGAGCAGCGTCACGACCGCGCCATTGTGGGGCAGGCTGTCAAGCGTGCCCGCGCCGATCACCGCTACGCGATGCAAGAGGGCCGGGTCGATGCCGGTGTCTGCGGCGAGGCGCATATAGGTTTCGCCCAGCGCCTCGAGCGCGATGGTGAGGCCGCCGGAAGCCGAGCCGGTAAGCGCTGCGAGCAGGTTTGTCGCCAGTGCAAGTGAGACAAGCGGACTGCCGCCGCCGATTGTCAAGACGAAGTCGCGCACGAGCGCAAAAGCGGGAAGCGCCGCCACGACAGCGCCGAAGCCGACCAGGCTTGCCACGCTAAAAGCAGGGAGCACGGAAGCATTGGCGCCTGCGTCCATGCTTGCGCGCAGCGAGACGAGCCGCTTGCGCTGGGTCAGAACGAGCGTGAGGATCGCCGCTGCAAGCGCAACCACGACCGCCCAAACGCCGCCTACCGCCTTCAGAGATACGGCACCGAACGCCTCGTCGCTCAGATAGGAGGTGTCGAGGCGCGGCAGCACGACGATGCTCATCAGGAAATTGACCCCGATGACGACAGCTAACGGCAATGCGGCAAGCAGGATCGGTGGGCCCGCGTCCGCGCCGCGCTGCTGGGGTATTTCGGCTGGGTCGAACGCGCTTGCGAGGCTCGCTCTTTCGCGCAGCGCCGGGTCATTCGTTACCATCCGAGACACGACCCGCGTGGCTGGCTCGAAGGCCTCGCCGTTGCGGCGCGCGGCGGTTTCGGCGCGAGCAAGCCACCACAAGCCAAAGGCGAGCATGATGGAAGATGCGATCAGCCCGATACCCGGGGCGGCGAAGGTCGTGGTGCCGAAGAACGGCATCGGAATCGCATTTTGTATCGACGGCGTCCCAGGAAGCGCGGACATGGTGAAGGTCGAGGTACCTAGCGCGATCGCCGCGGGCATCAGCCTGCGCGGTATGCCGCTCGCGCGAAACAGGCCTTCGGCCATCGGCGCCAAAACGAAGAAGGCTACAAAGAGGCTCACGCCGCCATAGGTGACGAGCGCACCGGCGAGCACCACGGCGAGGATGGTGCGGTGCGTCCCCGCCTTCTCGGTCATGAAACGGGCGATGGCCGCGACCGAGCCGCTGTCGTCCATCAGCCTGCCGAACACGGCGCCGAGCAGGAAGATTGGAAAGAACTGCGCGAGGAAGGCGGCGGCGCCGCCCATGAAGGTCTGCGTCCAATGCGCGAGCAGCGGCTCGCCCGAGAAGGCGGCCGCGATCAACGCCGCGGCAGGAGCAAGCAGCAGGACGCTCCAGCCGCGATAGGCAAGCCAGACGAGCAAAGCGAGGCCGAGCAGAATGCCGAGAAGGCCCATCGCCTCAGATGCCATGCAGCAAGGGATCGAGATCGAGCGTTGAGCAGCGCCCGACGTCGCGGGCGCTGGTCGCAAGGAAGGTGTCGGCGGCCGCGCGACCCTGGTTGCGCAGCATGCAGAGGAACTCCCACTCGGCGTTGAGCTTGGAGGAGTAACCGAGCTCGCCGAGAGCCTCGCCCGGGATGCGGTGGATGCGCATGCCCGCCCACAGCGCGCCCTCGCAATCGCCGGGATTGGCAACCTGGCGCAGCAGCGCGATCATGCGCAGCTCCTTCAAAAGGACGCTGTTGAAGGAGACCTCGTTCAGGCGATTGAGAATGTCGCGCGCGGTGCGCGGTGTGCCGTGCCGCTCGACCGGATTGATCTGAATGAGGATGGTGTCCTTCGAAGTGCATTCGCGCACGAGTGGGGTGATGGTCGGATTGCCGGAATAACCGCCGTCCCAATAGGGCTCGCCGTCGATCTGGATGGCTTGGAACAAGGTCGGAAGGCAGGCAGAGGCGAGCAGAACGTCGGGCGTGATCGTGTTGTTGCGAAACACATGGCCGCGGCCGGTGTGCACATTGGTGGCGGTGACGAACAGCTTGATCGGCGCGCGGGCGAGCCGGCCGAAATCGACGCAATGCGCGAGAATGTCGCGCAGCGGATTGGAGTCCATCGGGTTCAGCTCATAAGGCGAGAACACGCGCGACATCAGATCCATGGCGATGAAGGCCGGGGAATAATCGAGCGTCCAACGTCCGAGCAGCACGTCGAGCGGCGTGCGCTGGAAGGGACTCAGCCTCGCGGCGTCTGACACTTTCCGCCAGAAGGTCTCGAGGCTCGCGCGGGCGCCGTCGGGGCCGTTCCCGGAATGGCCGTCGGCAAGAACGGCACCGTTCATGGCGCCGGCAGACGTCCCCGAAATGCCGTCGATGCGGAGCCAATCCTCCTCCAACAGGCGGTCGAGCACGCCCCAGGTGAAGGCGCCATGCGCGCCGCCGCCTTGCAGTGCGAGGTCGACGAGAATGGGGTCGCGGCTTGCCATGTGGCTCACTCCAAGGGTTCGCCGGGGACGACGATGCGCTCGGGCTCGATCAGCCGAAGCTTGCCGTCGGCGTCGATCGCCAAACTGTGGATATAGAAAGCAGTGTCCATGTCGTCAGTGGCCTCCATCACCGGCGATGGTGCCGAGATGATCGGCAAGTCCGCGATATGGCCAATCCAATCGATATGCCGATGGCCGTGCATCAGGATGGCACGTCCCGACAAAGGCCTGAGGCTGCGCACGAACCAATTGCCATTGATGAGCGATGTGCCGATGCGCTCCGACAGCGCCTTGGCGGCCCAGGGATACTCCACGACGTGATGATGGAGTGCGATCACCCAGCAGGCGTCGGGGTATTCGGCGGCCGCGATATCTACACCGCGCATCTGCTCGGCCGACACCATGCCCAGCGCATTGGTGAAGGAGAAATGCGTGTCGGCATTCGAATTCAGCAGAATGATGCCGAGCCCGTCCTTCTTGGCCGGAGGCACGACCATGGGAAAGACTTGCGCCCAGATCTCGGGGATCTCCGTGGAGAGGATCGGCCGTGCAACATCCGCGAACCGCTCCAAGGCTGTCTCATGCGGCTGCAACGCCTCTTCCAGCGTGCCGCCCACGCGATCCTGCGTGCGGTCAATCACCCGCACATGCCGGCCCTGGACCGCATTCATGGCGGAGAGGCACCTGATTTGGCGCAATGGCCGGTTAGGGCTGGTGGGGAGGTCCATGCGCGCCGGATTGGCACGATCGACGATGTTGAGGTCGTGATTGCCGGGCAGCATCAGCACACGCCCGTCAAAGGAGGGATGCGCGGAGAGAGCATCGAGCACTTGGGCCCATTCGGTGGAAATACCGGCGTCGGTCATGTCGCCGGTGATGAGGATGGTGTCGAGCTTGTCCTTGGCATCGAGCACCTCGAGCTGCTTGAGCAGCCGCTTCAAGCGTTCATTGCCTGAGGGACCTGAGCGGCCGCTCTCGATGCGACGGCCGTAACGCTCGCCGACGACATGAATGTCGGACAGATGGGCGATGCGCCAAGTCCGGCCCTGCTTCGGCGTCTTGTCGAACTTGTTGAGATTGCGCGGTTGCGCCATGGCGGCATCGGCGAAGCCCCAAATCAGAGCAGCCACCGCCAAATAGGCCGTGATCGCGGCGACGCTATTGGCGAGCGCCACCACGGCGACCTTCTTCCAGGACTCGATTTCCGAAAAGCTGCCGTAGAGATGCGTATGCGGCCAGACGAGCCGGAGCACGAGCAGGGCGAGACCACAGACGAGAATACCGGCTACCGCCGCCGAAGCCGCGCGCAGCCTCGCTCTTTGCGCGTCGCTGGCATTTTGGGCGAACAGGCGCTCGGCCAATTGCCGGAAGGCTTCGCGGAAGGCGGCATAGCTCGGCTCGACAACGATGGAATTCAGCGCCCAGAAATTCTTCTCAGCCGTGCGGAACAGCGCGCGCCAGCCGAACCAGCCGATGGTGATGAGAATACCGAGGATCAAAAGCGACCAAAGCCCGATGGCGAGCGAGGCGAGCTTGTTGGTGACGATGGTAAGCCACTCGATAAACACGATCGGGGCGAGACCGAGAAGGAGGCCGGGCACCACGAGCAAAAGCACCCAGGCGAAGAGCAGCTTGGGGAAGCTGATCTCGACCAGCATGCTGCCGAAAAGCGACAGCATCGAGCGGCGCTTGGTGCTCGAGGCGTCGTCCTCGATATCGCCACGGCGGGGATCGACGAACAAGTCCGTGCCTCGCGCCTTGCCCGCTCGCTTCTTCTCACGCTTATCAGCCATGCGAGGTCTCAAGACTTCTTCTTAGCGTCAGGGGGCGCGCCCGACAGAAGCGTCGACACCCAGCGGCTCGAAGGGTATTCAGCCGCTATGGCGATGATGGTGAGGGTGATCGGCACGCCGATCAGCGCGCCGGGAATGCCCCATAAGAGGCCCCAAAAGAACACCGCAAAGACGACCGCCAGAGGCGAGATAGAGAGCGCCGCACCGGCAGCCAGCGGCTCGAGATAATTGCCGATCAGGAACTGAATCGCCGTCAGCCCGATGAATACGACAATTACCGCCTGCCAGGTGTCGAGTTGCGCGACGGCAAACACGGCCGGCAGCAGCGTGGCGACGAACGGGCCGATGAAGGGAATGTAGTTCAGCGCGAAGGCGAGGAGGCCCCAGGCGATTGCCGGCTCGAGGCCTGCGAGCAGGGCGAAGCCCCAGATCGCAAGCCCCGTCAGAATGCTGAGCAGCGTGCGCACAAGCATATAGCGGCGGAACTTGGCAGCGATCTCCACGCTCGCATGGGCGAGCTTGTCGCCGCTCTGTAGCGAGGCAAGCTTGGCGCCGAACTGCCGGACTTCGAGCAGCGCCATCATCAGGAAAACGAAGACCAGGATGCCGAAGCCGGCGAGCCGGTTGATGCGCCAGGCGATCTCCTTGAACAGGCGCAATAGCCAGAGCACGTCAAAGCGCTCGGCTAGCGTTCCGGCGACGAAGATGCCGTGTCCCTCCAGCCAGTCGGTCGCCTGCACGTACATGGTTTGAAACCGCTGCACGTTGTTGAGCAGCCAGTCGCCGACGGCGCTCAGCGCCCAAGCGATCATCGAAAGGAACAGCACCATCACGACGACGGTCACGGTGAGGGTGATGAAGAGGGCGAGCCCCTTAGGCATCGTCTGCTCGAGCCGTTGCTGGAGCGGCCAGACGATGGCGAGGATGAACAGGGCGAACGTCAGCGGCGCGAATACGGAGCTCGCGAAATAAAGTGCCGCGCAGGCCAGCACGATGGCGCAGATGACGGCCGCGACACGGACCGGACCGTTGCTTGGCTTGCCTCTGTCCGTGGACGCCATACGCCGAGCTCCCGGCGCGCAGTCTATCCTGTTTTGCCAGTGAAGCTCCAGGTTCGCTCAGATGACCCTCGCAGGCAGAGAATCTGCTGGGTATAGTTACGGCAAGGCTGCGGCTCCCCCACAGCGCGAGCCCAACCCTCCCTGCACGTCACGAGGCTTCGACATGATTTTCCGCCAGTTGTTCGACAGTACTTCGAGCACCTATAGCTACCTGCTCGCCAGCCGCCATGGCGGCGAAGCGCTGATCATCGATCCGGTGCTCGAGCGGGTCGACCGCTATATCCAACTGCTCAAGGAGCTAGATCTCAGGCTGGTGAAGGCGATCGACACGCATCTCCATGCCGACCACATCACCGGGCTCGATGCGCTGCGCGAGCGCACGCGCTGCATCACGGTGATGGGTGAGCAGACCAAGGCCGACGTCGTCTCGATTCGTGTCGCCGACGGCGACCGGGTCGATATCGAGGGCATCAGCCTGGAGGCGCTCTACACGCCCGGCCATACGGACGATTCCTACAGCTACATCCTGCCCGACCGGGTGTTCAGCGGAGACACGCTTCTGATCAGAGGCACTGGGCGCACCGACTTCCAGAACGGCGATGCGCGGGCGCAATACGATTCGCTGTTCGGGCGGCTGCTCAAATTGCCGGAGGAGACGCTGGTCTTTCCGGCGCACGATTATAAAGGCGACACCGTTTCAACCATCGGCGAGGAGAAGGCGTTCAACCCGCGGCTGCAAGTCAAGTCGATCGACGAATATGTCGTGCTGATGAACAATCTCAATCTGCCCAATCCGAAGATGATGGACGTCGCCGTGCCCGCCAATATGCGGATCGGGCTCGCGCGCGACATCGCAATTGGGCAAGGCTGGACGCTCACGGCCGATGAGGCAAAGCAGGCATTGGGCAAGCCCGGCGTCGCTTTGATCGACCTCAGGGAGGACCAGGAGAGGCGGAAGGATGGGGTCATCCCCGGCTCGCTGCACGTTCCCTATCCCGACATCAAGGAAAGCCTGAAGCCGGACGGTCTCCTGCAACACCTCGCAAAGGGCGGCGGCAAGCGTCTCATCTTCTTTTGCACCTTCGGGCAGCGGTCGGCGATGGCGGTGCAGGCGGCGCAAGACGCGGGCCTTGAGACTTCGCGGCACATTCAGGGCGGCTTGAAAGCCTGGCGGCAGGCGCATGGGCCTTTGACCCATTAGGCGCTTTGCCGTAGAGACAATCCCATGTCCAAGCCCTTGTTTCGCGTCGCCGCAGCCCTGATTATCGCGCTCTCCTGCCTCGCGGTCCTCCCGTCAGACACATTCGGCAACGTGAAAGTCTGTCGCGGCATGGAGCAGCGTTACGAGCAGATCGAGCGCGGGGCGAGCACGGTCGAAGTCAATTCCATGCTGTTTTCGGCGGCTGAAAAGGGCTGCATCGACCTCGTCAAGGTTCTACTCAGCGAGGGCGCCTCGCTCGAAGCGCGCGACCGGCTCGGTGCAAAGCCTTTGGCGCGTGCGGCGTTGGCAGGGGAGATCGAGATCGTCACGTTGTTTCTGGAGAAGGGCGCGCCGCTCGACGCGCGCGATCTCGACGGCTCGACCGCGCTGTTCAAGGCGGCTGAGGCGGGCCGGCTGCCGATGGTGAAGCTGCTGCTGGAGCGCGGCGCTGACATCAACGTCCCTGGCCGGAACGGGATCACGCCGCTTTCAGCCGCGGCCTATATGGGCAGCGCGCCGATCGTGCAGCTGTTCATCGATAAAGACGCCGACACTAAGGCGATTGACAATACGCATAAGGCCGCAATCGTTTATGCAGCAGGCCGGGGCTTCTATCCGGTCGTGCGTCTCCTTCTCGACCACGGCGTCGACGTCAATGTCAAATACGGCAACGACCTCACCGCTCTGATGTGGGCGGCGGGATATTCGGCGGAGGCCGGTGTGAATGACGTGGACCAGGTGATGACGCTCCTGATCGAGCGGGGCGCGCGCGTTGACGATCAGGACAATCGCGGACGAACGGCGCTGATGATCGCGGCCGAGCTCGGCCATGCGGGCGCCGTCGATCTCCTGCTCGCGCACGGGGCCGACAAGAGCCTCAAGGACAAGCAGGGCAAGACCGCGAGCGATCTCACCTCGCTCACGGCGCTGCGCGACAAGCTCGCGGGCCGGAGCTAGCGTCCCTGGTTGAGATATTGTTCGATCTGCAACCCGGCGAGATATTGCGCCATGGCGGCAAGATCGTCAGGTGCGGTCGCCTTCATCAGGTCCGTCATCCCGGGATTGTTGCCGCGCGCGCCGCTGCGAAAGTCCATCATCGTCTTGTTGAGATAATCCTGCCATTGGCCGGCGAGCCGGGCGGTGGTGCCGTCACCCTGGAAATAGGCGAGATGGCAGCCCGGGCAGCCGACCGAGGCGGCAGTGCTCTGCGCCTTGGCGGCGACGTCATTCGGCGCCGACGGCTGTTGCAAGTCGGGCCATTTCAAACCTGAAAAATAGGCGGCAAGCGCCAGCATGTCCGGCTTTTCGAGCGTGGCAGCGATCGGCGACATGATGTCGTTCTTGCGGGCGCCGCTTTTGAGGTCGCGCAGCTGGAGGTAGAGATAACCCTCGTTCTGGCCCCAGATCACCGGGGTGGTCTTGTTGATGGGGATGCCCTGTTCGCCATGACAGGTGGCGCAGAGCTTCGCTTTCTCAGGGACCGGATCGGCGGCGAGCGCGGAAGAAGAAGCGAGTATCAGCGCCGCAAGCGGCGCCATGCGCCACAGACGCGATGCGAGAGAAATGCCG
>JBAUOI010000572.1:0-4294 GCA_049579665.1 Methyloceanibacter sp. | reverse complement strand
CGAGCCCATAGGTCTGGATCACCTGCGGCATCCAGAAGCTCACGCCGTAGAAGCCGATGACGATGCAGAAATACAGGAAGCCGAGCACGAGCACGCGGGGCTTGGTCAGCGCCTCCCCAAGCCGCGCATAGCCCGTCTCGCGCGTCGCCTTGGCCTCGGCCGCGAGCGTGCTGGCGAGCGCCATCCGCTCGTCCGTGCTGAGCCAGCGGGCGTGCTCGGGCCGGTCGTCGAGGAATTTGAGCGCGATCAGCCCAAAAATCACTGCCGGCAGCCCCTCGACGATGAACAGCCAGTGCCAGCCCTTAAGCCCGAGCAGCCCGTGCATCTCGAGCAGCGCGCCTGACACCGGGCCGCCGACCATCGTGGCAAGCGGCACCGCCGCCATGAACAGCGAGACGATGCGCGCGCGTTCCCGCGCCGGAAACCAATAGGTGAGATAGAGGATGATACCCGGGAAGAACCCCGCTTCGGCGACGCCCAAGAGAAAGCGCAGCGCATAGAAGCTCCGCTCGCCGCTGACAAAGGCCATGGCGATGGCGACGACCCCCCAGCTGATCATGATGCGCGCGATCCAGATGCGCGCGCCGAATTTCTGCATCGCCAGGTTGCTGGGGATCTCGAACAGGATATAGCCGGCGAAGAAGATGCCGGCGCCGGCGCCGAACACCGACGGGCTGAAGCCGAGGTCCTGATTCATAGAGAGCGCGGCGAAGCCGACATTCACCCGGTCGAGGAAATTGACCGCGTAGCAGAGGCCGAGAAACGGCAGCAGGCGCCGCCCGGCCTTGGCGATGGCCGATTTCCTCGCCTCGTCTTGGCTCATGCCGCTTTCCCCCCAAATCCCCTCTAGCATGAAGCGGCGGTAAACAGGCATGAGCGAAGGCTTCGCGGTCCGCATTGGGGTATCTTGGCCGCGTAAGCAGACTGATTCGAACCGCTCTGGAGGAAACTCAAATGGCGATGACAATGGCACAAGCATCGGCCGCCATGCGCGAGGCCATGCGCGAGACGATCAAGCGTTATTCGACCTGGTATCTGCTCGAAGGGGTGTTGCTGGTGGTCGCTGGCGTGGTGGCGCTGATCTGGCCCTATGTCGCTTCCGTAGCCCTGATCTTTCTGCTCGGCTGGATCCTCATCATCAGCGGCGTGCTGCAAGGCATCGGCCTGATCGGGGCCAAGGACGTGCCGCATTTCTGGCTACAGCTCGTCTCGGCGGTGCTCGCCATCCTGATCGGCATATTGTTGCTGCGCAATCCGGACGCCGGATTGCTGATCATGACGGTGCTGCTGATCGTCTACTTCTTCGTCGAGGGCATCTCGAAGGTGATCTTCGCGATGAACATCAGGCCCTTCACCGGCTGGCTATGGGTGCTGCTCAGCGGCGTCATCGGCATTCTGCTCGGCGCCTATCTATGGGCCAATATGCCGGTGGCATCGGAATGGGTGCTCGGCGTGCTGCTCGGCATCCAACTGATCGTCGAGGGCGTGGCGCTCGCTTATCTCGCCTGGATGGTGCGCTCGAGCTAGCTCCAGAGGCTCGCATACACGAATTGCAATTGAAGCGTGGGTGGCCGGGGCAAGCCCGACCATGACGACAAAGTCTCGCCTATTGTCCTGGCGTCGCCTCGACGTAGCGCGAGTAGACCCAGCCGACCTCTGCCGTGGCGGGATCGGTGACTTGCACCCAATTGCCTATGCGGCCGGTCGCGCGGAACTTGGTGCCCTTTTCGGCGACTTTGATGCTTTCCGCGTTAGACGACGGCGCCACCCGCACATTGGCGTAGCCCACCAGCGCGACCCACTCGTCCTTGCCGGTGGGGGGTATTGGCGCCGGCACGACGCCGATGCCCGAAACCGCAACGTCGCTGCCCTCGCTCGGCTCCGCCTCTGCGAGGTCAGCCGGTTCCTCCTGTACAGAGGGTTCGGCGGCGGAGGCGGAGGGCTGCGGCGGCGTTTGTACCGGCACCGCGCCATGATCGGCCCATGCGCTCTTGAGGGCGGCAAGCTTCGCCTCGGCGCCCTCGACCCCGAGCTGTTTGGCGCGGTCGTACCAGATGCGCGCTTCGTTGGGATCGGCCTTGATCCCGTGCGCGCCGATCTTGTCGATATATTCCTGGTCGTAGGTGGCCGCGAGCATCAGCGCCGCCTCGCCGCTACCCGCTTCGGCGGCGCGCCGGAAATAAGCCCGTGCCCCGGCGAAATAGCCGACATCGATCATCTTCTGGCCATGAGCGATGAGATCTTCGACGCGGCTGCTCTCGTCGGCGCGGAGGATCAGAGCGGTCTTGGGGTCAGGAGCGATGTCGACCCGAGTCGAGGCGGATGCGAGGATCGTGCCGTCCGCCGCCATCAACTCGACGCGGAGATCGGACGAGCCGGTCGCCGTATTCGGCAGCCTGAGCCTGAGATCGCCGATCTCGTCCGGCGTCAAATTCCATTCTGAGGCGCCATAGGGCCGCCCTTGCGAGAAGGAGGCGCCCTCGGGCATCGCGCGGATGGCGATGACGCTCCGTGCGGGCAGCGCGTCGGCTGAATCGATGGTGATGTCGAAGGCGAGCTCGTCGCCGGTCTTGGCCACGATCCGGCCAGGCGCGGTCAGAGCGATATCGGCCTTCGGCTGTTCGGCCTGGGGCTCGATCCGTAGCGCCGGCGCAACGGCGACCGAAGCCTGCTGGCTGTCGATGAATTGCTCGTGATCGAAAACGATCGGCGTCCGGTCGGACCCCGGCATTCTGATCGCGCCCTGCCACATCAGCGCGAGGATGATCGCGGTCGGCACCAGCGAGACGAGCATTGAGGCGAGCAGGAGACCGCGGTTGGAGGATCCCGCGCGGGCGCGCGGCGGGACGATCCCCGGCATCACCGGGAGATCGGCGGGCGGGCGGCCAGGGCCGTCGGCCCCGCCCCCGTTCTTTTGCGCCTCGGGAGCGAAGCGCTCGGCCATGATGGTTGGGGTCGGCTCCGGTTGCGGCTGCGGCGTCGCGGCCGCTAGCCGCTCGATCAGGCTTCCGGACCTGACGCTGATGTCGGACTGACTGAGCATGAAACCCTCCTACGCATCACAAACAGAGAGTCGGGGGACGGATGCGATCCGTTAGTTCTGGTTCTGGCTTTGGCTCTGACGCCCCTTGTTCCATTCAATGAAGGCGCGGAACAGATCGGCGCGTTCCGCGTCCGAGATCGGCGTCTCGCGCGGCCCGTTCGCCTGGGCGAGGAAGGCATCGAAATGATTGCGCTCGGCGGTATTGGTCGACGACTTGGCGCGGTCGATCCAGCTTTGCGCGAGCGGTGAGCGATTCCAGCCTTCGAGCGTCGCGGCGAAATTCACCTCGCGCCATTTCGAATGACGCGGCGCGTTCAGGAACGCATCGAAATTCGAGAAAAAGCGGTTCACGAAGTTGGCGATCTTTTCGTAGCGCACGGAATCGCGCGGCCAGTTGAAAGATACCAGCACGGCGCAAACCGAGACGGTGTCAACGCGCCCCCCTGTCGGGACCAGCTCTGGATAATCATCATGGGTGAGCGTCGCGGGGTAATAGCTGTCCTCGAGCTCCTTGGCGTAGGGCACCGCCAGCAGCTTGAGTCCGCGCGTATCTTTGATGTTGGCGAGTGCCGGGGCGGGCTTGCCAGTCACCACGATCGACGCGGCGATCTCTCCCGACTTCAGCTTTTGGATCGCGTCGGCGTCGCTGAGATGCATCTCTCTGGCTTCGATGCCGAGCGCTTCGAAGACGAGGCGGCCGGTGATCTCGGTGCCGCTTCCATCCGCGCCGAAATTCACCGCCTTCCCTTGCAGCTCATGAATGTCGTTCACGTCGGAGCGCACCAGGATGTGCATCTCCTCGTTGAAGAGCTTGGCGATATAGGCGACCTGGTCGATGAAGTTGGTGCCGAGCTCGCCGGTCTTGGCATAATGCTTCAGGATATTAGCCTGCGTGATCCCCATGTCGACGCCGCGCAGAAACAGCACGTCCTTGATGTTCTGCTCTGGTCCCTTGCCCACCATGGGCAGGACGCGCAGCGCATTGCCGTCATCGAGCACGTCGGCGATGTCTTGCACGATGGCGAGATCGGTACCGCTGGCGCTGCCGGCCATGATCGTCACCACGTTCTCGTTCATGCGCGCGCGGATACTTTCGCGCGTCTGAGGGGTGGTAGCGCTATCCGGCTTGGCGATGTCCTTGGCGCGAGGTGCCGCCACGGCGGCGCACGCGATCAGGCAGACTCCCACTGCGAGGGCAATACGCATGACCAGTTCCCTCATTTTAAGCGCGCTACCCTCATCCACGCGGGC
>JBAUOI010000571.1:0-2797 GCA_049579665.1 Methyloceanibacter sp. | reverse complement strand
GTTCAGCGCGAGCTCGCGCTGGGAGTCGGCGCCGGAATTCTCGTCGGCGAAACCCCTGGCGATGGCGAGGGCTTCCTCGAACGCCGCGAGCGCGCCCCGATCGTCGTTCGACGAGCGCTTCAGGTCGCCAATCCTTTGCAGCACATAGGCTTCGTCGGAGCGCCATTGGACATTGCTCGGATCGCCCGCGGCGAGCCGCCGCCTGATGGCGAGGCTCTCGTCGTAGCTGGCGAGTGCGCCCGGCGTGTCGCCGGAATCCCGCTTCACATCGCCCACGCGGTTGAGGCTGATGGAGAGATCGCGCTGCCAGACTAGATTGTCGGCGTCGATCTTGACCAGTTCGCGCGCGATCACAACGCCTTCCCCATACGCCGCCAGCGCGTTCGGCTTGTCGCCCGCATTGAGCTGCGCATCGCCGATGCCGCTCAAGGTCGCGGCGATATCGCGTTTCAGCTCGGTGTTGCCGGTGTCGGTGGCGGCAAGCTGCCGGCGGATGGCGAGGCTTTCCTTGTAGGCCGCGAGCGCGCCGTCATTGTCGCCGGAGTCGAGCTTGGTGTCGCCAATGCTCGCGACCAGCAGCCCGAGGTCGCGCCGCTTGCCGGCATCGGCCGGGTCGGCCTCGGCGAGCTTGCGCGCGATGGCGAGACCTTCGTCGTATGTGGCGAGCGCGCCCGGATAATCACCGTTGCGAAACTTGGCATAGCCTAACGAGCTGAGCGCCTGCGCCAGCTCGCGCTGGGCGACGACGTTGGCGAGGTCCTGCTTGGCCACGCCGTTTCGGATGCCGTAGCATTCTTGATAGGCGGCGAGCGCGCCTTGCAGGTCGCCGGAGCGGAGCTTGAGATCGCCGAGAGTGGCGAGCGTCACCGCCACGTCGCGCTGACGGTCCGGACTCCCGCCATTCGACTCGGCGGCCCGTCTTCGATTGGCGAGAATCTTCTCGTAGGCCGCCAGCGCGCCCGCGGCGTCGCCGGCGTCGAGCTTCAACTCGCCGATCCGCTCAAGCGTCAGGGCGGCATCCTGCGTCCGTTGATTGCCCTCGGACATCTCCTCGATGCGAAGCCGGATCTCGAGCATCTTGGCCGTGCTCTCGGCTGCCGCCGCTTGCTCGCCTTCAGCCGTATGCGTGGAAGCGAACTCTTCGAACATGGTGGCCTGCATGCCGAGCAGCTGCTCGTCGTCGGGGGAGTCGCCGACGGCCTCATCGAGGGTCTTGCTGACTTGCTCGAAGATCTTCTTACGCGCCTCGGCGCGCATGCCCTCGACGTTGCGCAAGCCCTGGGCGATATCGGTAACGAGTGCATTGGCAACGTCGAAATTCCGCCTCGCGGTCTGCTCGGCCTGCCAGGCGCGAATGCCGGCAACGGTGGCCCCCACGGCAAGCACGGCCATTAGCACGGCGGTGGCGGCGATCAGTCGTTGACGGAGGCGCGCGCGCTTGCCGGAAGCGGCGATGAAGCCGAGCGTGGGCGCACCCAGCTCTCCGGGGTAGCGCTTGGCGATGCTCTCGGCCTCGGCGAGTGGCACGCCTTTGGGAATCAGCAGATCGCGCTTCTTGCTGCTCTTGTCCCAGCGCCGGCGCAATGCCTCGACATCGTCGCGGATGCGGAAGAACTCGGCATTGGTGGCGACGATCTCCTTGGCGCGCGTCCAGTTCTCCAGCACGCGCTGATGCGCAAGCCGGATCGAGGCGTTCTGCTCGCTGCCGGAGGAGAGCAGGATGCGCGCATCGACCAGCGCCTTGACCAGACGCTCGGAGGCGGGGTCGTAAGCGGCTTCCGTGAGCGGCACCGAGCGGATCGAAAGCGCGGCGGTGGCGGCGGCTTCGCCGGAGGGCGCCGGCGCCGCGAGTTGCCGGAGCAGCCGGGGCAGATGCTCATGCTCGTCCTTGCCGAGCGGCGCGATCGCGCGTTCGGCCTCCTTGTCGATGGCGCCGGCAAGGCCGCCCAGCGTGTCGTAGGCCTTGAATGCGAGCAGCGTCTGGCCGTCGGCGGTCACGCGCTGCTCGAACAGAAAATCGAGGGCGAATTGCAAAAGCGGCAGCATGTCGGGTCGGTCGACATCGCCGATCAAGCGATCGTCGAGGCTCTCGCCGCTCTTCGGATCGGTCTCGTAGACGAGCCCCGCGGCGATTGCCGGGCCGCGAATGATCTCGTCGATCTCGGTGGTGCCGGGAGGCGCGAGATCGTAGGTCGCGCCTTTGGTCTTCATCGCGAGAAGGTCCGGCTCTTTCAAGAAGCGCTCATAGAGATCGGCGCGCAGCGTGGCGATGACCCAGACGCGACCCGTGGCCACGAGGTGCGCGATGAGCTTGTCGAAGCGGGTGCGCTCCGCCTCGCTGACTTCGCTGGCGAACAGCTCATCGAGCTGATCGATCACGATCAAAAGATCCGCCCTGACCGGCCGGTCGTAACCGCTCGTCTGGCTCGCTTCGGCAGCGATGCGGTCGAGCGCCTTGAGAATCGGCTTGTCGCAACTTTCGTCGGCATGAGCGAGCAGCTTGGCAAGCTCCGCCGGCGTCGCGTAGTCGCTCGAGGCCATCTCCGGAAGTGCCGCCAAGGGGCACTCGTCCTCGTTATCGGCGGCAGTATCGAACAGACGTGCGGCAAGCGCCGCCACCGGTCCGCCTTCATGCTCGCCGGGGCGCATCACCGCGACGCGCCAGAGATCGACCGCCGGCACCACGCCCGGCGCGGTGAGCCGCGGCACGAGACCGGCGAGTGCGAGCGAGGACTTGCCCGACCCGCTGGCGCCGACGATGAGCAGGAACGGCGTCTCGCGCGTCCCCGCATCCTTC
>JBAUOI010000570.1:0-4598 GCA_049579665.1 Methyloceanibacter sp. | reverse complement strand
TCCAAGCGCCAAACGCGCCAGCGCGCGGGCAAGATCGGGGGCTTGCTTCAGCTCTTCGCGCAGGCCCTGCCGCAGCCGAGGCTCGTCGGCGAGATAGGCGACCGCATCGAGCCGCGCATTCACCGCGGCCGGATCGGTCAACGGGCTACCGAGGCGGCTGGCCAGCTCGCGCGCGCCAGCCGCGGTAATGGTGCGGTCGATGGCGGCAAGCAGGCTGCCTGAGCGCGCGCCTAGGTTCGAGCGCATCAGCTCGAGATTGGCGCGCGTGGCCGCGTCGATGATGAGCAGGCTGCCGGCGCTTTCCTTCCGCGGCGGACGCAGCAGCGGCGCTTTGCCGACCTGGGTGATCTCGACATAGGTCAGGAGGCCGGCGAGCGCGGCAAGTTCGGGGCGGGTGAATTCGCCGAACGCATCGAGCGCGGCCACTCCGAGCCTGTCCTTCAAGGCGCGCTCGCCTCGTTGCGAATCGAAATGGGCGCGCGGACACGGCGTGAGCGCAGCGCCGGCCTCCTCGATCAAGCGGCGCAGCACGGCATCGCCGGCGAGGTCGTCGCCGGCAAGCACCTCGCCGGGCTTCAACCGTGCGAGCTCGCCGGCAAGATCGCCGGCGCCCACCGATGAGGCGATCAACTCGCCGGTTGAGATGTCGAGAGAGGCGAGTGCATAGCCCGGCTCGCCGCCTTCCTTGGGCAGCGCGCGGAACAGAGCGGTGAGGAAGTTGTGCGCGCGCGCATCGAGTAGGGTCTCCTCGGTGAGCGTGCCCGGGGTGACGAGGCGCACCACGTCGCGGCGGACCACGGCCTTGGGCCCGCGCTTCTTGGCCTCTGCCGGGTCCTCGATCTGCTCGCAGACCGCCACCCGGTGGCCTCCCGCAATCAGCCGCTGGAGATAGTCGTCGGCGGCAACGACCGGCACGCCGCACATGGGGATGTCCTCGCCCAAATGCTTGCCACGCTTGGTGAGCGCGATGCCGAGAGCGCGCGAGGCGACTTCCGCGTCCTCGAAGAACAGCTCATAGAAATCGCCCATGCGGTAGAACAGGAGACAGTCGGCATTGGCCGCCTTGATCTCCAGATATTGGGCGATCATGGGCGTGGCGCCGACCACCTCGTCGGCGCGAGGCGCGCCCGGCCCTGCCGCCTTGCCGAGGCCAGCGAGGCCGCCCCTCATTCCCGTATCGGCCATCGGCAAGGCGTAGCTTTTCGCCCTCCCCGGCACAAGGGCGGCGGGCTAAACCTCTGGGGAAAGGACTTTTCCACAATGATCGCGTCCTCTAGGGTGCGCCCCGCTCATCTAGTCCAGGAGACTTCGCCATCGTCCGCCCTTCCAAACGCGCCCCGGACGCACTTCGCCCCATCAGCTTCGAGCGCGCAGTGTCGCGCCACGCCGAAGGGTCTTGCCTGGTTCGCTTCGGCGACACGCATGTGCTGTGCACGGCGACGGCCGGCGAGCCGGTGCCGCCATGGCTCAAGGGCCAGGGGCGCGGTTGGGTCACGGCGGAATACGGCATGCTGCCGCGCGCGACCTCCGAGCGCACGCGGCGCGAGGCCAGCGCGGGCAAGCAGACCGGACGTACGCAGGAGATCCAGCGCCTGATCGGCCGCTCGCTTCGCGCCGTCACCGATCTCTCCGCGCTCGGCGAGAAGCAGATCGTGGTCGATTGCGACGTGCTCCAGGCCGACGGCGGCACGCGCACCGCCTCGATCACCGGCGCCTGGGTTGCGCTGCATGACGCGATTGCCTGGATGCAGGCGCGCAACATGATCAAGGCGAAGGTATTGCGCGATCATGTCGCCGCCGTCTCGTGCGGGCTTTACGGCGGCGAGGCGGTGCTCGACCTCGACTACGCCGAGGACTCCGAGGCCGATGCCGACGCCAATTTCGTGATGACCGGTTCAGGCGGCATCGTCGAGGTGCAAGGCACGGCGGAGACCGATCCTTTCAGCCAGGAGCAGTTCGATCAGTTGATGGCGCTCGCCCGGCAGGGCATCGCCGAGCTGGTCGCGCTACAGAAGCTCACCGTCGCCTGAGCATGCAGGGAAAGCTCAAGCGCGGCGACAAACTCGTCATCGCGACGCATAACGAAGGCAAGGTGAGAGAGCTTGGCGAGCTGTTTGCGCCGCTCGGCATCGAGTGCATCTCCGCCGGAAGCCTCGGCCTGCCCGAACCCGAGGAGACTGGCGACAGCTTCGCAGAGAACGCTGCGCTCAAGGCCGAAGCGGCGGCGGCCGCTTCAGGCATGACGGCGATCGCCGACGATTCGGGCCTCGAGGTCGCAGCGCTCGGTGGTGCACCAGGCATCCACGCCGCCCGCTGGGGGGGACCTGCGAAGGACTTCAATCTCGCCATGCAGCGCGTGCAGCGGGAGCTTGAGGCAAGCGGCACAAACGACCGCCGCGCCAACTTTACTTGCGCGTTGGCGGTCGCCGCACCGGGACACGCAACCCGGACCTTCGAAGGCAAGGTGTTCGGCACGCTGGTCTGGCCGCCGCGCGGGACGCGCGGTTTCGGCTATGATCCGATTTTCGTGCCGGAGGGCTATGCTGAAACCTTCGGCGAAATGCACGCCGCGAAGAAGAACGCCATGTCGCACCGCATGCGCGCCTTCGAGAAGCTGATTGTTGGCCTATGACGAACATGAACGAGCCCTTCGGCGTGTATGTGCACTGGCCGTTCTGCCGCGCCAAATGCCCTTATTGCGACTTCAACAGCCACGTCCGGCACGGCGGCATCGACGAGGCGCGCTTCCTCGCGGCCTATCTGCAAGAGGTTGCGCATTTCGCTTCGCTCACGGCGGGGCGGAGCGTCACCAGCATCTTCTTTGGCGGCGGCACGCCATCCTTGATGCGACCCCGGACCGTTGCGGCAATTCTCGCGGCCATCGCGGGGCATTGGCATTTACAGAGCGACGCCGAGATCACGCTGGAGGCCAATCCGACCAGCGTCGAGGCCGAGAATTTCGCTGGCTATCGGTCAGCCGGCGTCAACCGACTCTCGCTCGGCGTGCAGGCGCTCGACGATCGAAGCCTCAAAGCGCTTGGCCGCCAGCACACAGCCGAAGAAGCTTTGAGAGCACTCGCGCTGGCCAAGCGCCATTTCGATCGCGTCTCCTTCGACCTGATCTATGCGCGCGAAGGACAGACGGCGGTTGAGTGGGAGAAAGAGCTACGCCACGCGCTCAACCACGCCGCCGATCACCTCTCGCTGTATCAGCTCACCATCGAGGAGGGCACACCGTTCGCCGCGCTTCATGCGGCCGGCTCGCTGCGCATCCCCAACGGCGAGCAGGCGGGCGAGCTTTATGGCCTGACCCAGGAGCTTTGCGAGGCGGCGGGGCTGCCGGCCTACGAGGTCTCCAACCATGCGCGGCCGGGGTATGAGTCGCGGCACAATCTGCTCTATTGGCGTGGCCACGATTATGCGGGCGTCGGTCCGGGCGCGCATGGCCGCATCACGACAGATGGAGCCAAGCACGCGATGTCGGCCACCAAGTCTCCCGAAGCCTGGCTCACGCAAGTCGAGGTTTCGGGCCGCGGCTTGGCCAGCGAGGAGACACTGAGCGCCGCGGATTCCGCCGACGAATATCTGCTGATGGGCTTGAGGCTCAGCGAGGGTATCGATCTCGCCCGGCTCGCCGCCATCAATGGCAGTGCTCTCGATGACGCGCGCATCAGCGCGCTGGAGAGCGAAGGCTTGCTCGCGCGGCGGGACACGAGGCTTGCCGCCACGCCCAAAGGCCGGCTGGTGCTGAACCGCCTGATCCTCGAGCTTGCCGCTTAGTAGGACGAGGCGGTGGCGAAGGAGCTCGGCGCCGGGTCGATCACTTGCGGACCGCCTTCGCGCACTTCGAGGATGGCGAGGCCGCGCTCGCAGGTGCCGTCGGACAGCAGGCGGAACAGCCCGTCGATGCCGGAGAAGCCGGTCGGCCGGGTGAGCTGCGCGGTCGTGTAGCGCTGGCCGGGCGGATTGGCCGAGAGCGACACGGCAAGGCTGATCGCATCATAGGCGAGACTCGCGATGCGCGGCGGCGCGCCGCCATAGGTCTTGGAATAACGCTGCACGAAACTGCTCCAGCCCTTGGGATCCGGCGCGGGATACCAACCGCCGACCAGCGCGCGGTCGCCACCGATATTGGGATAGTCCCACTGCCCGGTGCCGATGAATTGGACGCGCGCGCTGGACAGCTCCTCGGAAGCGAGCAGCGGCGCGAGCGAGGGCAGCTCGTCACGCCCGGCGGGCAAGAACAGCGCATCGACGCTCTGGCCGGATTTGACGGCGGTGGCGACCTGTCGCACCGGGCCGAGCATGGCGGTGGAGTCGTTCGGCGGGAAGCTGGCCCGCGCCGCCACCTGCCCGCCGCCCGACGAGACGGCGCGCGCGAAAGCCGTCTCGGCGATGCGGCCATAGGCCGATTGCGGAATCAGCTCGGCGAAATTGCGCTTACCCCGCGACATGGCGTAGGAGACGATGCGCGGCACGTCGCGGCCCGCCAGGAAGCTCAAGAGATAAACGCCATTGCCGGCGACCTTCTCGTCGCTGGAGAAGGCGATCATCGGCACGCCGCCCTGACGCGCCACCGGCGCCGCGCCCGCGACCTC
>JBAUOI010000569.1:0-3618 GCA_049579665.1 Methyloceanibacter sp. | reverse complement strand
TATCTGTTGCAGCAGGGCTTCATCGCGCGCACACCGCGAGGCCGGGTGTTGACGCCGCAGGCCTTTACCCATCTTGGTCTGCCGCAGCCGGCGCAGCCCGCCCAGTTTCCGCTGTTCAACGGCAGCGACGAATCGTGAGCGAGAAATGGCCGGACCTCGCGGGCCGCATCGAGGGCGAGACGCACGTCTTGCCGATCCGCATCTATTTCGAGGACACCGACTGCGCTGGCGTGGTCTATCACGCCAACTTCCTCAAATTCTTCGAGCGCGCCCGCTCCGACTTCATCAGGCTGCTCGGCATCGAGGCGACGAGCCTCGCCGACCCTAAGCAAGGCGAGCCGTCGGTGTTCGTCGTGCGCCGCGTCGAGATCGACTATCTCAAGCCCGGCCGCATGGACGATCTGCTGGAGATCGTCACCACCTGCGCGGAGATTGGCAGCGCGAGTCTCGTTCTCCAGCAGGACGCGGTCAGGGAGTTGACCCTGCTGGTGCGGGCCAGAGTGACCGTGGTTCTCGTCTCGAAGGCGGGCAAACCCCAGCGCCTCGGGGCGATCATTCGTGGCGCGCTTCAACGATTCGTTAACCAACCGCGTGAAACGTAGCTAATGCCGGTAAAGCGTCGCTCTGCCGGAGGGGCCGCGCGCGAGGGAATCTAGGGGTTCACCACCCAAGTTTGGTCACATTCGCTCGCAAAAGGTCGGTTTCAGCGAGCGAAACGCGAAGCTTCTCCCGGCGATATCGTCAAACCCGCGGGCTCAAGGCCGCGGGGCCAGGCTGCCGCCTCACGGGCTTTCGGCCGGAGGGGGCGCTCGGAGCTTATGCCATGAGGCCGTCATGAACCCGCCGGATGTCGTCGTCGATCTCTCGATTTTCGAGCTTTTCAAGAACGCTCACATCGTCGTCAAGCTCGTGATCATCGGGCTGCTGCTCGCCTCGATCTGGAGTTGGGCGATTATCCTGGAGAAGCTGTTCCTCTACGCCAAGACGCGGAAGGAGACCGACAAGTTCGAGCAGGTGTTCTGGTCGGGGCAATCGCTCGAGGAGCTGTATAACGCTCTCAGCCCGCGCCGGAACACCGGCATGGCGGCGCTGTTCGTGGCGGCGATGCGCGAATGGAAGCGATCGACCGAGCGCGAGGGCGGCGAGCGCGGCACGCGGCCCATGCCCGGGGTTCAGCTCAGGGTCGAGAAGGTCATGGACGTAACCATCTCGCGCGAGGTGGAGCGGCTCGAGCGGAGATTGACCTTCCTCGCCACCGTCGGTTCGACAGCGCCTTTCATCGGTCTGTTCGGCACGGTGTGGGGCATCATGACGAGCTTCCAGGCGATCGCCGTGAGCAAGAATACGAGCCTGGCGGTGGTCGCGCCCGGCATCGCCGAGGCCTTGTTCGCCACCGCGCTCGGCCTGCTCGCCGCTATTCCTGCCGTAATTTTCTATAACAAATTCAACAGCGAGGTCGCGCGCTACGCGGCGCGTCTCGAAGGCTTCGCCGACGAGTTCGCGGCGATCCTGTCGCGGCAGATCGACAAGACGGTGGTTTGAGACATGGGAGCGGGATTACAGCCAGGCGGCGGACTTGGGAATCGGCGGGCGCGCCGGCGCTCAGCCGCGCCGATGAGCGAGATCAACGTCACGCCCATGGTCGACGTGATGCTCGTGCTGTTGATCATCTTCATGGTGACGGCGCCGATGCTGACCGCCGGCATTGAGGTCGTGCCACAGCCCGACCTGCCCAAGGTCAATCTGCCAAAGACGGAAGCAGGCCCGATCGATGCGCAGAAGCAGGCGCTCGCCATCACTGTCGATCCCGAAGGCAAAGTGTTTTTGCAAAGCACCGAGATCGGTTTTGACGAATTGGTGCCAAAACTAAACGCTATCAGGGAGGCCGGCGCTGGCGATCGTGTCGAGGTGAGGGGCGACGACCGGGCGCAATATGGCAGCATCGCCAAGGTGCTGGCGCGCATCAAGTCGGCGGGCATCCCCGTGACGCTCGTCACGGAGCCGGTCGCGGAGAAGAGCACGCAGTAGAGCGAAGTGGGATATGAGCAAGAGCACCTTCATCTCGGCAGCGCTGCACACGGCGATCCTGCTCTGGGTGCTGGTCGCCTTCCCAGCCGCCAAGATCGACCAGCAATTGCTGTCGATCCCGATCGATCTCGCCGCGCCGTCCGAAGTCACCAAGCTCAAGGCTGGCAGCAAGGACGCCAAGGACGACGCGCCGCTTGCCGGCAAGCCCAAGGAGAAGCCGCCGGAGGCCGTGAAAGAGGTCGAGGCGAAAAAGCCCGAGGCGACCGCGGCCGTCGAGCAGAAGAGCGAGCCGGAGCCGAAGCCCAAGCCGGAGGAGAAGAAAGCCGAGAAACCGAAGGAGACCGCTCCCAAGCCCGAGGCTAAGAAGCCCGAGGAGAAGCCGGCCAAGCAGAAACAGGCGGAGACTCCGCCGAAGAAGCCGGCGCCGGCCAAGCCGAAGCGCGACTTCAACACCGACCGGATCGCCGCGCTGCTCAACAAGATCCCCGACGCCGCGAGCGAGGCCGCGCCCGTTCTGCCCACCGATGAGCCGGCCCCGAAAAAAGTGCGCGGCCAGTCCAACGGCACGGAGATGACCATGTCGGTCAACGAGATCGACGCGCTCAGAGCCCGCATCGCGCAATGCTGGAGCCCGCCGCCCGGCGGACTCGGCGCGGAGCAGATCGTGGTGAAGCTCCGAATGAAGCTGAACGAAGACGGCACGCTGGTCGGCTATCCGACCGTCGCCAATTCGGGCGCATCGCCGTTCTTCCAGGCCGCTGCCGACAGCGCCGTGCGCGCGGTCTATCAGTGCCAGCCCTATTCCCTGCCAAGCGACAAATATGCGCTGTGGCGCGACATGATCCTCAATTTCGACCCAAGCGACATGTATCGCGCGGGCTGACGAGCAAGACGCAAGAATCGCCCATGACACGATCCGAAACGCTTCGCCTCAACCACCGCCGCTGGCGCGTCGCGCTTGTGCTGCTTGGACTTGGCGCGCTCGCTTTATCGAGCCCGGCGCGCGCCGTGGTCGAGCTCAACATCACCCAAGGCACCATCCAGCCGCTCCCCATCGCCATTCCCGATTTCGCCGGAGACGGCTCGATCGAACCGCACACTGCGCGAGAGATCTCCGAGGTGGTGGCGAACGATCTGCGCGCCTCAGGGCTTTTCATCCCCATCGACCAGGCGGCCTTCATCGAGAAGGGCGTGGGTACCGATAGCGTGCCGCGCTTCGACGATTGGCGCGTGGTCAACGCGCAGGCGCTTGTCGTGGGCCGCATCGGCGCGGCTGACGGCAAGCTCAGGGCCGAGTTCAGGCTGTGGGACGTGTTCGCCGGCAAGCAGCTTGCGGGCGAGCAATTCTTCGCCCGCACCAAGGATGCGCGTCGCATCGGTCACATCATCGCCGACTCGATCTATGAGCGGATCACCGGCGAGAAGGGCTATTTCGACACCCGCATCGTGTTCGTCGACGAGTCGGGCCCCAAGGACAAGCGCATGAAGCGCCTGGCCATCATGGATCAGGATGGCTTCAACGTCAGGCTGCTGACCACGGGGCAGAACCTGGTGCTGACGCCCCGCTTCAGCCCCTCGACGCAGGAGATC
>JBAUOI010000568.1:0-2462 GCA_049579665.1 Methyloceanibacter sp. | reverse complement strand
GCCCAAGATCATCTGGCCCGCCATCGGCTCGGCATTTGCCAAGCTCGACCCGCGCGTTCTCATCAAGAATCCGGTCATGTTCGTGGTCGAGGTCGTGGCCGCTCTGAGCACGGTGCTCTTCCTGCGCGATTTGGCGACCGGCGGAGAAAACCTAGGGTTCACGTTCCAGATTATCCTTTGGCTCTGGTTCACGATTCTTTTCGCGAATTTCGCCGAAGCCGTGGCTGAGGGCCGCGGCAAGGCTCAAGCCGCAACCCTGCGCCAGGCCCGCGAAGAGACGATCGCCAAGCTCATCGTCGATGAGAAGCAAGGCCTCGTCATACCCACACCTGCCCGCGAGCTCGGCCAGGGACAGGTGGTCCTGGTCGAAGCAGGCGATTTGATCCCCTCTGACGGTGAAGTGATTGAGGGCGTCGCCTCGGTCAACGAAGCGGCGGTCACCGGTGAATCCGCGCCGGTCATTCGCGAGGCCGGTGGCGATCGCTCAGCGGTCACCGGCGGGACGCTCGTCGTTTCAGATTGGCTCAAGGTGCGCATCACCGCGCCGCAAGGCTCGACCTTCCTCGACCGCATGATCAGGCGGGTCGAGGGCGCCGAGCGTCAGAAAACGCCGAACGAGATCGCGCTGAATGTGCTGTTGGCCGGGCTGACTCTCATTTTCCTTATCGCGGTTGCGACCATTCCAAGCTTCGCGAGCTATGCGGGCGGCGCCATCCCGATCGTGGTGCTGGTAGCCCTGTTCGTCGCGCTCATCCCGACCACCATCGGCGCGCTCTTATCGGCCATCGGCATCGCCGGCATGGACCGGCTCGTGCGCTTCAACGTGCTCGCCATGTCGGGCCGCGCGGTGGAGGCCGCCGGCGACGTCGACACGCTTCTCCTCGACAAGACGGGCACCATCACCCTCGGCAACCGGCAGGCGACCGAGTTCCTTCCGGTGAAAGGCGTATCGGAACAAGAGCTCGCCGACGCGGCTCAGCTCGCCTCTCTCGCCGACGAGACGCCGGAAGGACGCTCCATCGTCGTTCTGGCCAAGGAGAAATACGGTATTCGCGGCCGTGACATCCACGAGCTCGGAGCCAAGTTCATTCCGTTCACGGCGCAGAGCCGCATGAGCGGCGTCGATATCGGCGACTCATGGGTCCGCAAGGGCGCCGTCGACGCCATCCTCAAATATCTCGATGCGAACGCCTCGGGCGCACGGAAGAAATCGGCAGCCGGGCTCACCGAGGCAGGGCGTGAGATCAACGCGATGGCGGAGGCGATCGCCAAGTCGGGCGGAACCCCGCTTGCGGTAATCAAGGATGGGAGGCTGCTTGGGGTCATCCATCTCAAGGACATCGTCAAGGGCGGCATCCGCGAACGTTTCGCCGAGCTTCGTCGCATGGGCATCCGCACCGTCATGATCACGGGCGACAATCCAATGACCGCAACCGCGATTGCCGCCGAAGCTGGCGTGGATGACTTCCTCGCCCAGGCGACGCCGGAGGATAAGCTCAAGCTGATCCGCGCCGAGCAAGCCAAAGGCAAGCTCGTAGCCATGTGCGGCGATGGCACCAACGATGCGCCAGCGCTCGCTCAGGCAGACGTTGGCGTGGCCATGAATGCCGGCACTCAGGCGGCCCGCGAAGCGGGCAACATGGTCGACCTCGATTCCAATCCCACCAAGCTCATCGATGTGATCGTGACTGCTTTGCATCTCGCTTAACCCGAAGGATCTCCCCGATGGTGATCGTCTATCTGCTGCTCGGACTCGCAATTTTCGGCCTTCTTTACCTGATGACCGAGGCCGTCGACCGAGCCTAACACCAAGGCACGCTGGAGCTGATCCATGGTTACCTATGCCATTGTCTTTGTTGTCTTCATCGTCGGCACGACGGCGCTCCTGTCGTGGCCCCTCGGCCGCTACATGCGATGGGCGATGGACCCGGATGCGACCGACACTGGCGCGGCCGGCCGGTTCACCCACGCCTTCCAGCGCGTCGGCGGTCCTATCACCCGCGTCGCGCAGGATTGGAAGCGGTACATGATCTCGCTCCTCATCTTCAATGTGATCATGTTCGTGGTGAGCTACGGCCTCATGGCCTTGCAGCAATATCTGCCGCTCAACCCGGACGGTAAGGGAGCTCTTAGCGGCGACCTGATCTTCAACACGGCCGCGTCGTTTACCTCCAATACCAATCTCCAGCACTATTCCGGCGAAGTGTCGATGAGCTACCTCTCGCAGCTCGGCGCGCTGATGTGGCTGCAATTCGTCTCGGCGGCGACTGGAATTGCCGCCTTGGCAGCGCTCGCGCGCGGCTTGGCCGGCCGCAAGGACCTCGGCAATTTCTTTGTCGACGTGCAGCGCGCCTCGCTTCTCGTGCTGCTGCCGATTGCTCTTGTCGTCGCAACGCTGATGCTCATCGGTGGCATGCCGATGACCTTCCAGGGCTCAGCCGTTGCGACGACTCTGGAAGGAG
>JBAUOI010000567.1:0-3443 GCA_049579665.1 Methyloceanibacter sp. | reverse complement strand
GAGTGGGGGTATCCCCAAATAACGCCCGCCTTCCAAACCTCGCGTACAATCGCATCGCCTCGTCCAACTGAGGGCGTTTCTCGAGGCGTCGTGAGGCGGGACGAGGTGCGGCGCCCGCGGGCCTTCTCGCAAGAAGGCGCTCGGGCGGCATCGGAGCTCCCCCCGGACCCAATAGGAGGTCCTGCCAGGAGCTGGCTGACGCCCTGAGGCGGAGTTCGATCCGACCTCAACGGAGAAAGCGGGGCCCGTTGCCGCAAACGCCGGATATGGCGCGCCGGAAGGCGCCCGCGTGCCGCAAGGCACGAGCCATAGGATTTGCGCTTTTCGGCGCGCCACCTCCTCGTTGGGGGCTGTAGGGTGGGCAACGAACGTTGCCCACGCGGAACATGATGGTGGGCACGGAGCGAGCGCCTTTGCCCACCCTACAACCCGGACGCATGATGCGTCGCGGCAAGGAGCCCGCATGTCTTCAGGTCTGTTGAGTGCGGCGATGGGGCAGGGTGCTTGCGATTGAGTCTTGGGCCTGAGACCGCTATCAGACCTGCCATGACCTCGACCTTAGCCCAAAGCGCCGCCGCGCGGCCGGAGAGCGCCTCAATCCAGACCCGGCACCTACGCGCGCTCCGCATCTGGCTCGCCACGATCGCGGCTCTGATCGTCGCCATGATCATGGTCGGCGGCGCGACGCGCCTCACCGATTCAGGCCTCTCCATCACCGAATGGAAGCCGATTGTCGGTGCGATTCCCCCGTTCAGCGAGGCCGATTGGACGCAAGCCTTCGCGGCCTATCAGAAGATCCCCGAATATACCGAGCTCAAGCACGGCATGAGTCTCGAAGAATTCAAGACAATCTATTGGTGGGAATGGGCGCATCGCTTTCTCGGCCGCCTGATCGGGGTTGTCTTTTTCGTCCCGTTCGTCGCGTTCTGGATCGCCGGCTACATCCCGCGCACGCTGCTGCCCCGACTGGTCGGATTGTTCCTGCTCGGCGGCTTCCAGGGCGCGGTCGGCTGGTACATGGTGAAGAGCGGCCTCGTCGATCGCACCGACGTGAGCCAATACCGGCTCGCCACGCATTTCGGCGTGGCGCTGCTGATCCTCGGCTACACGCTTTGGCTCTTGTTCGGTCTCGGCGGAGAGACCGGACGCGCACGCGCGGAGCGGGACACGCGCGCGACATGGGCCGCGGGAGGCGTGCTTGCGTTGATCTTCCTGCAATTGCTGGCGGGCGCGCTCGTGGCAGGGCTCGATGCCGGCATGGGCTTCAACACCTGGCCACTGATCAACGGCGCGTTTGTGCCCTCGGGCCTCGGCAACGCCTCACCCTGGTATCTCAATCTGTTCGAGAACCCGCTCACCGTGCAGTTCGACCACCGCATGCTCGGCTATGCCGTCGTGCTGGCGAGCCTCGGGCAGATCGCCTGGCTTGCCGTGAGGGGAGCGCCGCAGCCGCTGCTCGCCAGCGCGCTCACGCTCGCTCTGTTCGCCTTGTTGCAGGCCGTCATCGGCGTCTGGACGCTGCTGCTCGCGGTGCCCATCCACCTAGGGCTGGCGCATCAGGCGGGCGCCATCGCCGTGTTCGCCGCCGCGCTCTATCATTTCTGGCTGTCGCGTCGCGCGCCTCGGCTGGCGCCCAAGCCTCAGACCGCGGCAAGCGCCTGATCGAGATCGGCGATCAGGTCCTCCGCATTTTCCAGGCCGACCGAAAGCCGCACCACTTCCGGTCCAGCGCCGGCCTTCACGCGCTGTTCGTCAGTGAGCTGACGATGCGTGGTCGAGGCCGGGTGGATGATCAGGCTGCGCGTGTCGCCGATATTGGCGAGATGGCTGAACAGCTTGACGTTGCTGACCAGCGCGATGCCGGCGTCATAGCCGCCCTTCAGCCCGAAGGTGAACACGGCGCCCGCGCCTTTCGGCACATAGCGCTTGGCCAGCGCATGGAACTGATTGTCCGGCAGGCCGGCATAATTGACCCAGGCGATCTTGTCGTTCGCGGCGAGCCAGGTTGCGACCGCGAGCGCGTTGTCGCAATGGCGCTGCATGCGCAACGGCAGCGTCTCGATGCCGGTCAGCAAAAGAAAAGCGTTGAACGGGGAGATCGCCGGCCCGAGATCGCGAAGCCCGAGCACGCGGCAGGCGATGGCGAAGGCGAAATTGCCAAAGGTCTCAGCCAGGGTGATGCCGTGATAGGACGCAGACGGCGCCGACAAGGTCGGGTAGCGCCCACTCTTGATCCAATCGAATGTGCCGCAATCGACGATTGCCCCGCCGATCGAGTTGCCGTGGCCGCCCAAGAATTTGGTGAGCGAATGCACGACGATATCGGCGCCGTACTCCTTGGGGCGGAGCAGATAGGGGGTGGCGAGCGTATTGTCGACGATGAACGGGACGCAGGCCTCTTTGGCCACGGCGGCGACCTTCTCGATGTCGGTGACGATGCCGCCGGGATTGGCGATCGACTCGACGAAGATCGCCTTGGTTTTTGGCGACAGCGCCGCGCGGAACGAGTCGGGGTCGGTCGTATCGGCCCAGCGCACCTCCCAGCCGCATTTCTTGAAAGAATGGGTGAACTGGTTGATCGACCCGCCATAGAGCTGGCGTGCAGCGACAAATTCGTCGCCCGGCTCGAGCAGGGTATGGAACACCAGCGCCTGCGCCGCGTGGCCGGAGGCGACCGCAAGCGCCGCCGTGCCGCCTTCGAGCGCCGCGACGCGCTCCTCCAGCACCGCCTGGGTCGGGTTGGTGATGCGCGTATAGATGTTGCCGAACGTCTCGAGATTGAACAAGGCTGCCGCATGCTCAACGTCATCGAAGACAAAGGACGTAGTCTGATAAATCGGCGTGGCCCGCGCGCCCGTCGCAGGGTCGGGCTGCGCGCCGGCATGAATGGCGAGCGTGTTGAAGCCCGGCGTTCGCTCTGCGCTCATTCCCTGATGCTCCTACTCGCTATTGTTGATGGTGATGATTTGGTAGCTCGAGGCCACGCCCGAGCCGGGATCGCCGAAATCCTCGAGCCAGATGTTGCGGCTGCCTTCGCCGACCATGAGACCCTGATAGTTCTTGAGATAGGTCTCCGGGTCTTGGGCAAGGATCGCGGCTTTCAGCTCCGCGCCGATGATCGTCGCATAGTGCTTCAAGAACCAATCTTTCGTGCTGATGGTCTGGTTGGTCTTGCCATAATAGCGCACCGGAAGATGCAGATGCTCCGCGAACCAATGCTTATCGTCCGTGCGAACGGCCGCCTGCATCGCCAGGATGATCTCGGTTTCCGGGATTTGAACATCCGCATCCTCGGCTCTCGCCGTCGCGGGGGCGAGAAGAAGGCAGCTTAGAGATGCAAGCACTAGGGCGCGCATCAATCGCCCGTGGCTTTGAGCACACGATGCTGCACGCCCTTGGCGCCGATCCGGATGGCCTCGCGCGTGACGCCGAGTGCCGCATCG
>JBAUOI010000566.1:0-2670 GCA_049579665.1 Methyloceanibacter sp. | reverse complement strand
GCGTGACGCTGCTCAACACCCCCGGCACCATCGACGCGGATTATCGCGGCGAGCTGATGGTGATCCTGATCAACCACGGTAGTGAGACGTTCACCGTTCGCCGTGGCGACCGCATCGCCCAGCTGGTGATCGCGCCCGTGGCTCAAGTCGAAATCGTGGCTGTCGAGGAGCTTGCCGTCACGGCGCGGGGCACAGGCGGTTTCGGCTCCACCGGCTGACCTTCACTGGCAGTGAAGCTGGTGATGGCATAAGTTTCCGGTCATGCTCACCCCTGAGGAAATCGAGCGCTACAAGCGCCAGCTGGTGCTGAAGGAGATCGGCGGCGAGGGCCAGCAGAAGCTGAAAGCCGCGCGCGTGCTGGTGATCGGCGCCGGCGGACTTGGTTCGCCGCTGATCCTCTATCTTGCCGCAGCCGGCGTGGGCGAGATCGGCATCATCGACAACGACCGGGTGAGCCTCGACAATCTCCAGCGGCAGATCGTGCACGACACCAAGAGCGTGGGACGGTCGAAGACCAAGAGCGCGGCGTCGGCCATCGAGCGTCTCAACCCGCATGTCCAGACGCGGCTTTATTCGACCCGGCTTGTGCCTGAGAACGCGCTCGAAATTGTGCGCGGCTTCGACATCGTCGCCGACGGCTCCGACAATTTCGCCACCCGCTATCTGGTCAACGACGCCTGCTATTTCGCCAAGCGGCCGCTGGTGTTCGCCGCCGTCGGGCCGCTCGACGGACACATCACCACCTTCCGCGCCTTCGAGACCGACGGCGCGGGCAACCCGCGCCCGTCCTATCGCTGCCTGTTTCCCGAGCCGCCGCCTGAAGGCACCGTGGCGCCGTGCTCGGAAGCCGGCATTCTCGGCGCGGTCGCCGGCGTGATCGGCACGCTTGCCGCTGTCGAAGTGGTGAAGGAGTTGCTCGGCATCGGCGAGAGCCTGGTGGGGCGGCTGCTGCTTTACGACGCGCTGCAAGCGCGCTTTTCCAATGTCGCTTACGGTTGGGATCCCGAAAACCCGTTGAACGGCAAGTCTCCGCGCTTCCATGATCTGTCGCATCACCGCAAGGCGATGGCCGGCGTTAACGGATGAACATCTAGCGTCATTGTCATCGCCCGGCTTGACCCGGCGATCCAGTAATCACCGGAGCGACTTATTGCAGGGATCAATGGTTACTGGATGCCCGCCTTCGCGGGCATGACAAGGAGCAGGGGATAGCCGGAATGCCCAACGAAAAGATCACCACGCAATGCGCCATCGCCGGCGGCGGTCCCGCCGGCATGATGCTCGGTTTCCTCTTGGCCCGCGCCGGCATCGATGTCGTGGTGCTGGAGAAGCACGCCGACTTCTTCCGCGATTTCCGCGGGGATACTATCCATCCCTCGACGCTCGAGATCATGTACGAGCTCGGCATTCTCGACGCGTTCCTGAAACGCCCACATCAAGAAGTGCGCACGCTGGCAGGCCAGATCGGCGACGAGCGGGTGGTCATAGCCGATTTCTCGCATCTGCCGACGCATTGCCGCTTCATTGCCTTGATGCCGCAATGGGACTTCCTTGATTTCCTTGCCGGTGAGGGGCGCCGCTATCCGGGCTTTCAACTTAAGATGTGCGCGCGCGTCACCGACCTCGTCATGGAGCATGGCCGTGTGCTTGGTGTTCATGCCGAGACGCCGGAAGGGCCGCTCGAGGTCAGGGCCGACCTCGTGGTCGGCGCCGACGGCCGCCACTCCGATGTGCGGGAGCGCGCCGGGCTGAAAGTCGAGGATTTCGGCGCGCCGATGGACGTGATCTGGTTCCGACTCTCCAAGCACGCGAGCGACGGCGAGCAGCTGCTCGGCCGCATCCAGGCGGGCGTGGTGCTCGTCACGCTTGACCGCGGCGATTATTGGCAATGCGCCTATGTGATCCCGAAAGGCGGCTTCGACCTGTTGCGCAGCAAGGGGCTGGACGCGTTCCGCGCGGGCGTGGCGAGCCTTAATCCCGAATTCGCCGATCGCGTGCGGGAGATCGCCTCCTGGGACGACTTGAAGCTGCTGACCGTCACGGTGGATCGCCTCAAGCGCTGGAGCCGGCCGGGGCTGCTCTGCTTCGGCGACGCGGCGCATGCCATGTCGCCGATCGGCGGTGTCGGCATCAATCTCGCCATCCAGGATGCCGTCGCCGCGGCGAATCTGCTCTGGGAGCCGCTCAGCAAGGGCCGCGTACCGGCCGCTCAGCTTGCCGGCGTGCAGGCGCGCCGTGAATGGCCGACCAAGATGATGCAGGCGGTTCAGCTCTTCATTCAGAAGCGCGTCATCAGCAACGTGCTGAGCCTGACCGAGCGGCCCAAGCCGCCTTTCGTGCTGACGCTGTTCAACCGCTTCCCGTTGCTGCGGCGCTTTCCGGCGCGGCTGATCGGCCTCGGCTTCCGCCCCGAGCATGTGAAGTCGCCAGAAGTTAAGCCCTCCCCCTGAAGGAGAGGTCAGCTCGCAAGCGCGAGTCGGGAGGGGGTCGACCTCACCCCGACCCTCCCCTTGCCGGGGGAGGGAGTCTGTTCAGAACATCGCGGGGTGGACGCGGTCCGGAGGCGCGTGACCGTCGAGGAAGGTCTTGATGTTGATGATGACCTTCTCGCCCATGTCGACGCGGCCTTCGAGCGTCGCCGAGCCCATATGCGGCAGCACCACGACCTTG
>JBAUOI010000565.1:0-2474 GCA_049579665.1 Methyloceanibacter sp. | reverse complement strand
CCTAAAGACCCCCTGTAACGTTACTGCCTGAGTTTGTGCCGGTTGGTCTCTTGCAAGGGACTTTAGCCGTCCCGGATATGTCGGGTGGCCCTAATTGCAGACTTTCAGGCGCATATTTTGATGAATCGCCCTGCAACCTCCCGTTTGCTGTTCGCCGTTCCGAGTTGTACAAAGAGAGGCAAAGCGCCTTGATTGCCAAGGGCAGCCTATTGGAGATACGCGCATTACGCGAGTTGAGCGTGGGGCGAAATGATTAAAGGGGCGAGAGAGCACCTCGACCGCTCCGCGATGCACTTGCTTCATCGGGCGGGTCAATGCGCGGCCGACATCTTTGCGTCGGAGGCGCGTACGAGCGGGCTGACGCCGCGCCAATTCGCCGTGCTCACGGTCGTCGCCGAGGAGGAGGGTCTGACCCAAACCGACCTCGTCGAGCGCACCGGCATCGATCGCTCCACTCTCGCCGATATCGTCGCGCGCCTGCTCGGCCGAGGACTGATCCAGCGTCGCCGCGCCAAGGACGATGCCAGAGCCTACGCGATCAAGCTGACGCCGCAAGGCGCCAAGGCGCTGCGTGAGGCGCAGCCCGGCGCCGCCGCCGCCGATCAAAAGCTGCTGGCGAATCTTCCCCCCGCCAAGCGGCAAGAGTTCCTCGAGACGCTCAATCTGATCGTCACCGCGATCCGCAAATAACAGCAGGTGGCCCGCGGCCATTTCCTCCCCATCAAGGGGAGGTATGAAGCCCACCATGCTCATCAATCTTGCGGCTTGCTGCTCGGCGGCTTCAGCAGCGGCAGGATCTTGTCGTTGATCGCCCTTTCGGTGAGCGGGCCGACATGGCGATAGGCGATCTTGCCGTCACCGGTCACCACATAGGTCTCGGGCACGCCATAGACGCCGAAATCGATTGCCGTGCGGCCGGAGGCATCGGCACCCACCCTTGCGTAAGGATTGCCGTAGCGGCCGAGGAAGCGCCGCGCGGAAGCCGTGTCGTCCTTGTAGTCGATGCCATAGAGCCTGATGTCCGGCTCGTTGCTCAGCGCAAGCAGCAGCGGATGCTCCACCTGGCACTCGACGCACCATGAGGCGAACACATTGACGATGGTCGGCTCGCCTTGCGCGAGATCGCTCGAGGCAAAGCCCGGGACCGCCGCGCCGTCGGCGCCCAGGCCCTCGATGGGCGGCAGCGTGAACTCCGGCACGGGCTTGCCGATCAGCGGCGAGGGCAGCAGCGAAGGATCGCCGGCATGCAGCGCGTACCAGAACAGGCCGGCGAGAACGGCGAAGATCAAGAGCGGCAGAGCCAGCCCGAAACGCCGCAGGGTTGGAGCGGGCGTCGTTTCTTTCATGATGTGCTTTTTCGCTTCGCTCACGATGTTTTTTTCCGCTCTGCTCATGGCGCGTTTTTTTGCTTCGCTCATGGCGCGGCCTTCCGCTTCGACTTCGGCTTGCTCGCGTGGGCTTAGATTCGGCCGAGCGCCGCCTGATGCCTTGCGCCTCGAGCTCGGCGAGAATTCGCCGCTGCTTGCGGTCGTCCTCGACGATGGCGAAGGCGAGCGCAGCCACGGCGAGGACGGTCACGCCATAAGCGGCGAGGATGAAGGTCGCGTGCGGGCCGAGATCGGGCATGACTGGTTTAAGCCTCGACCAGAGCGGCGCGCTCGACTTGGCTTTGCTGCAACGCGCGCACGCGGCGGCGCAGGATCTCCGCGCGCATGGCGATGAGATGCAGCAGCACGAACAGCAGGGTGAAGGCGAGCGCCATGACCAGCAGCGGCCATAGCATGGCGGGGTCGATGGTCGGGCCGCCCATGCGGATGATGCTCGCCGGCTGGTGCAGCGTGTTCCACCAATCGACCGAGAATTTGATGATGGGCACGTTGATGGCGCCGACCAGGGCGAGGATGGCGGCGGCGCGCCCGGCGCGCCCCGGTTCCTCGATCGATTGCCACAGCGCGATCAGCCCGAGATAGAGCAGGAACAGAAAGAGCACCGAGGTGAGGCGGGCGTCCCACACCCAATAAGTCCCCCACATCGGCTTGCCCCACAGCGAGCCGGTGACGAGCGCGACGAAGGTGAAGGTGGCGCCGATCGGTGCCGCGGTCTTGGCGGCGACGTCGGCGAGGGGATGCCGCCAGATCAGCGTGCCGAGCGCGGCAACGGAGATCAGCATATAGCCGAACATGGCCAGCCAGGCGGCGGGCACATGAATGAACATGATCCGCACCGTCTCGCCCTGCTGGTAGTCGGGCGGCGCCACGAAGAATGAGAGATAGAGCCCGACGCCAAGAAGGACGAGGGTTGCCGCCGTGAGCCACGGGACGACGCGGTCGACAAGGCTCAAAAACCGGGTCGGATTGGCGAGGCTGATCATGGGGTTGATCTAGTGGGTTTGGGTCCTAGTGGCAATGCGGACGCCTGGACCGACAGATGAAAACGCGTGCCCAATTTTCCCTCTCCCCTTGTGGGAGAGGGCG
>JBAUOI010000564.1:0-4140 GCA_049579665.1 Methyloceanibacter sp. | reverse complement strand
TCGTGGTGATCGACGACGTGATCACCACGGGAGCGACCGCCGAGGCCTGCGCGCGGGCTCTGAAGCGGGCGCGCGTCGCCCGCGTCGACGTGCTGGCGCTGGCGCGTGCCGTCGAACCCACCGCCTTCCTGCTCTAGTCTTGCGTAAGGCGTGCTTGTAGCCCAGTTATCAGGGAGATATTCCAAAGGCGATTAAGCATGACGCGCATCCTCCTCTACACCACCCAGTTCTGCGGCTATTGCCACGCGGCGAAGCGGCTCTTACGCGGCAAGGGCCTCGACTTCGAGGAGATCGATGTCGGCTTCGACGCCGACAAACGCGCCGAGATGGTCGAGCGGGCGAATGGTTTGCGCACCGTGCCGCAGATCTTCATCCATGGTCGCCATGCCGGCGGTTATGAGGAGTTGGCCGAGCTCGAGCGCGAGGGCAAGCTCGACGCCTGGCTTGCCAACGCGCCTGAAGTTTCGGCACCTGAGGCGCTGGCGGACGCCGGCGAGACATGACCTCTTCGCCCGACAAGCGCTTTCGCGCCGCGTTGGTGCAGCTCCGCTCGGGCCGCTCGGTTGAGGCCAATCTGGAGGCGGCTGAGCGGCTGATCCGGCGTGCGGCGGAGGGCGGCGCCGTCTATGTGCAGACGCCGGAGAACACCGCGCTGATGGAGCTCAAGCCCGAGCTGACGCTGCAAACGGCACAGACCGAAGGCGCGAGCGCCGCTCTCGAGCGGTTTCGCGCGCTCGCCCGCGAGTTCGGCATCTTCCTGCATATCGGCTCGCTGGCCATCAAGCTCGACGCCACGCGCGTGGCCAACCGCTCTTACCTGATCGACCCCGAAGGCGAGATCGCCGCGCGCTACGACAAGCTGCATATGTTCGATGTCGATTTGGCGGGAGGGGAGAGCCACCGCGAGTCCGCGACCTGCCGCCCCGGCGCCAAGGCGGTCGTCGTCGATCTTCCCTTCGGCAGGCTCGGCCTCTCCATCTGCTACGACCTCCGCTTCCCGCAGCTCTATCGCGCGCTCGCCATGGAGGGCGCGGAGTTCATCGCCATTCCCGCGGCCTTCACCAAGCAGACCGGCGAAGCCCATTGGCACGTGCTGGTCCGCGCCCGCGCCATCGAGACCGGCGCCTTCGTGCTCGCCGCCACGCAAGGCGGCCTGCACGAGAATGGGCGGGCGACGTTCGGCCATAGCCTGATCGTCTCGCCCTGGGGCGAGGTGCTGGCCGAGGCGGGTGAGGAACCCGGCGTCGTCTTTGCCGAGATCGACCTTGCGGCGTCGGGGGAAGCCCGCGCGCGCATCCCCGTGCTCAAGCATGGCCGCGAGTTCGAGGTCGAGATCGCCGGCGCCCCAGCGCCAGCCGCGCGGGGGGAGGCGTCATGATCCGCTTCGCGCTCACTTGCGATCGGGGCCACGATTTCGATGCCTGGTTCGGCTCCGGCGACAGCTATGACGAGCAGATCGAGGCTCGCGCCGTGACCTGCCCCTGCTGCGGCAGTGCGGCCGTGATGAAGGCGCCGATGGCGCCCGCGGTCAAGCGCGGCCGGCCCGCTGCGTCCGAGTCGGCTGGCCCCGGCGATCGCAAGAAGACCTATGCCTTCCTCAAGGGCCTGCGCGCGCATCTTGAGGCCAATGCCGAGCATGTCGGCCATGCCTTTCCCGAGGAAGCGCGCAAGATGCATTACGGCGAGAGTGAAGCGCGCAGCATCTATGGCGAGGCGAGCCTGGAAGAGGCCAAGGCGCTGCACGAGGAGGGGATTCCCGCCGTGCCGCTCCCTGTGTTGCCCGAGGACCACAACTGACGCATGACATCACTGATGCATGCGCGTCACACTCGCGCGGTAACGTCTTGTTTGCGCACTTGCGTGTAGAAATTGGATTGGGATGCCCTGGTAATGCCTCGAACGACTCCTATTTATGAGGCTGCCGGGCGTTGGTTTCTGCGCAACCAGGGTTCTAAACATGCGCCTCTTGCTCTCTTCCCCCACCTTCCGCAGTCTGCTTGCAGTGCCGTTTTTGGCGGCAATGCTGGCATTTCCGGCCAGCGCCGAGACCAATCCCAACGCGTCGTCAACGCCCCAGGCTGAAGCCAATCCCGCCGCCGGCGAGACCAATGAAGCGCCTGCCGCCGGGGAGACCAATGATGCGGCCACCGGAGAGCAGAACGGCTCGAGCGAGGCGCCCGCTGCCGATCCGAGCGCGGCAGCCACTGCCAACGAGCCGCCCAAGTCGAGCATTCTCGTCAATGTCGACAAGTCGTCGCAAGAGATGACCGTCTTCGTCGACGGCATCGAAAAATATTCCTGGCGGGTCTCCACGGGTCAAAACGGTTATTCGACCCCGTCAGGCACCTATACTGCCAGTTCCATGAACAAGATCTGGTACAGCAAGCAGTGGGACAACGCGCCCATGCCGCATGCGGTGTTCTTCACCAAGCAGGGCCATGCCATCCATGGCACCAAGGAGGTGAAGAATCTCGGCAAGCCGGCCTCGCATGGCTGCGTGCGCTTGTCGCCGGAAAATGCGTCCACGCTTTACGCGCTGGTGGAAGAGAATGGATTGGCGAATACCCAGGTGGTGCTGAGTGGCACGACGCCCGGCGGCGAGGGCCCGAAAGTCGCGAGCCCCGGCAGGCAGCCTAGAGGCTACGCCTACGGCGTGCCGCCGTGGTTCGATGGCCAGTACCAATATTACCAGCAGCCGCAGCAACAGAGGCGTCGCGGACTGTTCGGGCGGCGCTGGTTCCAGCAGCAACAGGGCGGCAATTACTATTATCCGCGCGGTGTCGGCCCGCGAGGGTATTGAGGCTCAGCCCTTAATCGCGGTCGCGAAATAATTCACGTCTTTGTCTGAGGAGAGCCGCCAGTCGTCGCCGAGCGGGTGATAGACCATGCCCGTCATGTCGCTGACGCCGAGTCTCGCGCCTCTTAGGGCCGACCCCAGCTCCTCCGGCGTGACGAAGCGCTCCCATTGATGCGTGCCGGCCGGGAGCCAGCGCAGGATCAGCTCGGCGCCGATGATCGCCAGCGCGTAAGCCTTGAAGGTCCGGTTCAGCGTCGAGAGGATCATCACGCCCCCCGGCTTGACCAAAGGCGCCACCGCCTTGAGGAAGGCCGGCACGTCAGGCACATGCTCTACGACCTCGAGCAGCAGCACGGCATCGAACTCAGCCCCTGAGGCGGCGAGCGCCTCCGCGGTCTCGGCGCGATAGGCGATATCGAGCCCCGCGCCGTGGGCGTGGGCTTTGGCGGCGGCGATATTCTCCTCCGCCGGGTCGATTCCGGTGACGTTTGCGCCGAGCCGTGTCCACGGCTCGGCCACCAGCCCCCCGCCGCAGCCAATATCCAGCACCGACAGGCCTTTCAGGCTCGCGGCCGCCTTCTTGTCCCGGCCGAATTTACGGCAGAGCTGGTCGCGGATGTAGGTGAGCCTGGTGGGGTTGATGCGATGCAGCGGCTTGAACGGACCCGTGGCGTCCCACCATTCGCCGGAGAGCTTGGCGAAGCGGGCCACCTCGTCGGCGTCAAGCGTCCAGTTCGGAGCCTCAGCCATGACCGACCAAACATAGGCCTCGGGGCTTCTGTCAAGGTGGCAACTTACTCCCCGCTCCCCCTTGTGGGGGAGCAAGCGAGCGAAGCTCACGGAGGGGGCTGAACGGTGCAACGAGTCTTTGGTTCGACCCCCTCCCTATCCCTCCCCGACGAGGGGGGAGGGGAGAGCAAGTGGCGGCGTCATGACACGACCCAGCCCGTCATAGCCATGTTGCGGGGCGGGGCCTCAATCAGTATGAAAGACCCGGATTTTCCGGCCGGCCCAAACAGGGCCGGCCCTCTTCGTGTTTGGGGCCGTTTCCGCCCCCATCTGGACCAGGCCATGGCGCTTTTGGTGCTCAAATTCGGCGGCACGTCGGTCGCCGATATCGACCGGATCCGCAACGTCGCCGCGCATGTGAAGCGCGAGGCCGACGCGGGCCACGCTTGCGCCGTGGTGGTCTCGGCCATGGCCGGCCAGACCAACCAGCTCGTGGCCTGGGTCGAGCAGGCCTGGGGTTTCAAGGAGCGCCAGGGAAACGGAGGCCCCGCCTCTGCAAAATATGACGAGCGGGAATATGACGCCGTGGTGTCCTCAGGCGAGCAGGTCACCTC
>JBAUOI010000563.1:0-2805 GCA_049579665.1 Methyloceanibacter sp. | reverse complement strand
GCCAGAGCGGATCCGCGAATCCTCCGTCCGGCGCACGGCCGAACACATGCAGCCCGTCCTTGATGGCGATGTCCTTCAGATCGCACAGCCAGGCATCGATCTTGCGCAACGCCTCGTCGGGATTGAGCTCTGCCGCGACGCCCGCCTCGCCCGCCAAACCTGAGCGTTGCGCCGTCTCGATGATCAGCCGCGCCAGGCGCTCGCGGCGACGGCGGTCGAACCCGTCGGCGATGGCGTATTCGTCCACCAGCCGTTCGAGCTCCTGCGCGGGACCGCCAAGTTCGGTATTTACCAGCGGCGGCGGCAGATGGCCGATCGTGACGGCGGCGATGCGGCGCTTGGCCTGGGCCGCCTCGCCCGGATTGCTGACGAGGAACGGATAGAACACCGGCAGCGGGCCGACCACCGCCTCGGGGAGGCATACGGCCGTCAGCGCCACGGCCTTGCCGGGCAGCCATTCCAGCGTGCCATGCGCGCCCATATGCACGATGGCATCTTGCTTGGCGACGTGGCGCAGCCACAGCCCGAAGGCGATCAGAGCATGGCGCGGCGGAAGCGCCGGATCGTGATAGGCGGCGCGCCGGTCTGCTAAGCGACCTCGGTCGGGCGGTAGCGCCACGAGCAGATTGCCGAACCGTGCTGCGCGGAAATGGAATGCGCCGTCGCTGACATCGGGATCGGCTTCGGGCTCGCCCCACGCCGCTTCGAGTCGAGCAGCGACTCCGGCCGGAAGCTCGCCGAGCAGCCGGCGATAGTCGTGCAGCGAAAGTCCAGGCTCGGCAGCGCCCGCCTCCACCGCCACGAGCAGCTCGGGCGAACTTTGCGGCGCGCCGGTGACTTGATAGCCAGCGTCGGCAAGATCGGCGATCAGCGCGACGATGCTGGCCGGGACGTCGAGGCCGACGGCGTAAGAGGTCCTTCCGGCGGCGCCGGGATAATCCGGCATCAGCAGCGCGATCTTGCGCTCCGATCGCGGTGTCCGCTGGAGTCGCGCCAGTGCGACAATACGATCCGCCACGATAGCGATGCGGTCAGGCTCGGGCCGGCTCGCAAACGCCGTGAAAGCCAGCGCGTCGTCGCTCGGCAACGCGTCCTTGAAGGCGATGGCGCCCGCAAGGATGCGCCCGTCGAGTTCGGGCAGCACGACATGCATGGCAAGATCGGCAGGCCCAAGCCCGCGCGGGCTCTCCTGCCACGCCGCGCGCCGCGTCGTGGCGATCACCACTTGCAGCACCGGCGCATCGACGCCATCGAACGCGGAGCCCTCGTCATCGCCACCGGCGGCGAAGGCCGTGGTGGTGACGATCACCGCCGGTGCGAGCCGCGTGAGCGCTTGGCGCACGAAAGCGCTCGCCTCGGTATCTTTGAGGCTCGGGATCACTAGCGGCGCCGACGCCAGACCGCGCGCGGCAAGCGCCGCGCACAGAGCGTCGATCGGCGCCGTGTCGGTGGCGAGCAGCGCCGAGCGGTAGAACAGAATCGGCACCACGGGTTGTTGGGGCGCAAGTGCTGCGGCGAGCGCATCGAGGCTCACCGTGCCTTGGCCCGGAAGATAGGCGCTCATGCGCGGCACGGTCTGCGGCTTCGGCTGGTCGATGGCAAACCCCGCATGCCCGGCGAGGCGGCACAGCAGACCGCGCAAATTCCCTTGGCCGCCTTCGCGGAAGAAGGCGAGCAGCGCCGCCAGCTCCTCCGGCGGCAAGGTCGAAGCCTGATCGAGGCGCGGGTCGTCGCGATCTTCCCCCGGCAGCACGGCTAGCGCGATGTTCCGCTCGCGCGCCACAGCGGCGAGCGCCTCGACCCCGTAGCGCCACCAGTCGAGACCGCCGAGCAGCCTGACCACGATCACCTTGGCATGGCGCGCGACCTTGTCGCTCCACAAATCGATCGACATCGGATGGCGGAGATCGCGGAGATGCGCGAGCCGCACGCTCGGCAAGGCGCCACGCTCCGCCGCGTAAGCCGCCGCGAGACCGGAGAGGTCGCTATCGGCGAACGACAAGACCACGATGTCGCCCGGCGTATGGCCGAGATCGAGCGGTTCGACGCTGTCATCGAGGCTCGAAGCTGTGGTCTGGAGTAGATGCATGGCCTATCCGCGCAACGCCTTGGTCACCGCCTCGCGGTCGAGGCCCTTCAGGCCGATCACCACGAGGTTGCCGGCGCGCGCCTCCGCTCCGCTCCAGGCTCGGTCGTAATAATGGCTGACGCGCGGCCCCACCGCCTGCACCAGGAGCCGCATGTGCTTGCCTGAGACCGCGAGAAAACCCTTTATCCTCAATACGTTATGCGCCTCGGCCACGGCGGCGATGCGCTGCGCCATCGATGCGGGATCGCCGATCTCCGGCAGCGCCACGACGAAGCTGTCGAAATCGTCGTGGTCGTGATCGAGCTCGTCGTCGTGATGCGTCTTGCGGTTCTCGATGTCGGCCTCGGTGCCGACGCCTAAGCCCAGCAGGGCCGCGGGATCGACCTTGCCGTCGGCCACGGTGACGATGCGCACCGCGCGCGGCAGCGCCCCTTGGATGCTGGCCATCGCCTTGCCGATGCCGGCAGCATCGAGCAGGTCGCGCTTGTTCAGCACCACGAGATCGGCGCAGGCGATCTGGTCCTCGAACACTTCTTCGATCGGATCGTCATGATCGAGCGCCGTGTCGGCCAGACGTTGGCGAGAAAGTGCCTCGAGGTCGGTGCTGACCCGGCCGTCGGCGAGCGCCGCGCCGTCGACCACCGCCACCACCCCGTCGACGGTGACGCGGCTCTTGATCGCGGGCCAATGGAACGCCTGCACCAGCGGCTTCGGCA
>JBAUOI010000562.1:0-2489 GCA_049579665.1 Methyloceanibacter sp. | reverse complement strand
GTCCTTGACGCGGCCGCCCCTGATCAACACCACCGAATGCTCTTGCAGATTATGTCCCTCGCCGGGGATGTAGCTGGTCACTTCCATCTGATTGGTGAGACGGACGCGCGCCACCTTGCGCAGAGCGGAGTTCGGCTTCTTCGGCGTCGTGGTGTAGACGCGCGTACAGACCCCCCCCTTCTGCGGGCAGGATTGCATGGCCGGCACTTTGTTCCGCTTGACCGGCTTCTGGCGCGGCTTGCGGATAAGCTGTTGTATCGTCGGCATGGCTGCCTTTTTCGTCCAATCTCGTTCGCGGGCGAAAGCCCACATCATTAGAGCCGAAGTACGGGGCCCCGCCCCATCGCTCCAGCGCCTCAACACAGAGGACCTTGGAGGGCTTATGCCCCCAAGATCATGACCCCGATGTGATCCCGGTTAGTCCGGCAGCGTTTAACCCCCGCCCGAAGGCAACCAAATCTGGGCTACCGCCTGCCGCGAAAGTGCGCGCGTTGTATCAGGCCGATTCTCGCATCGTCAAGGGTTCACAACAGAAATCCGGGGGCGGAGGCCGGAAATCGGATGAGCGCCGACGCACTTCTCCGATTCCGGCTTTCCAACTCCGGATTTCCGATTTTTCTTAGGCCGAGGCCCCCTCCTCTGCCGCCTCTTCGTCCTGAGCCAGCCGCTCCGAAGCGGCGCGCTGCCGCTCCTCGAGGATCAGCTCGTCGCGATGGGTGGCGATCTTGTTCAGGCGGGTCAACGTGCCGCCGGTACCGGCCGGAATCAGCCGCCCGACGATCACATTCTCCTTGAGGCCCTCCAGCGCGTCCGACTTGCCGTTCACTGCGGCATCGGTGAGCACGCGGGTGGTCTCCTGGAACGACGCCGCCGAGATGAAGGAGCGGGTCTGCAAGCTGGCCTTGGTGATGCCGAGCAGCACGGGCTGTCCGGTGGCGGGCTTGCCGCCGGCCGCCACGACCACCGCGTTGGCATCCTCGAGGTCGATCCGGTCCACCTGCTCGCCCTTGAGGAACTCGGTATTGCCGGGGTCCTCCACTTCGGTCTTTTGCAGCATCTGCCTGACGATCACCTCTATATGCTTGTCGTTGATCGTCACGCCCTGGAGCCGGTAGACCTCCTGGATCTCGTTGACCAGATAGTTGGCCAGCTCCTCGACGCCCTTGATCGCCAGGATGTCGTGAGGCGCGGGATGACCGTCGAGCAGGAACTCGCCCTTCTCGATGCGATCGCCCTCCTGCACGGCAAGGTGCCGCCCCTTGGGGATCAGATACTCGACCGGCTCGCTTTCGTCGTCAGGCGTGATGGTGATGCGCCGCTTGTTCTTGTAATCGCGGCCAAGCTGCACCGTGCCTGAGATCTCGGCGATGATGGCGTGATCCTTGGGACGCCGCGCCTCGAACAACTCGGCAACCCGCGGCAGACCGCCGGTGATGTCGCGCGTCTTGGCGCTCTCCATCGGGATACGTGCAAGCACGTCGCCCGCCATCACCTGGTGGCCTGGCTCGACCGACAGAATGGCATCGACCGGCAGGAGGTAACGGGCTTCGCCGCCGCGTGACAGCTTGCCGACCTTGCCCTTTTTGTCCTTGATCACCATCGCCGGCCTGAGGTCGGCGCCGCGCGGAGAGGCGCGCCAATCGATGATCACGCTATTGGTGATACCGGTCGACTCGTCGCGCCGCTCGCTGACCGATACGCCTTCGACCAGATCCTCGAAGTCGACCGTGCCCTCGATTTCCGTGAGCACCGGCCGCGTATAAGGATCCCACTCGGCGAGGCGATCGCCGCGCTTCACCTTGACGCCGTCATCGACACGCAGATGCGTGCCGTAAGGCAGCCGGTGCACGGCCCGCTCCGTGCCGTCCTCATCGAGCACGACGACGGCGGTGTTGCGGCCCATGACCATGAGGCGGCCTTGCGAATCCTTGACGACGTTGCGCTGCTTGATCTTCACCGTGCCGTCGAAATTAGACTCGAGCGACGACTGATCGACGACCTTGGCCGAGGCGACGCCGCCGAGATGGAAGGTGCGCATGGTGAGCTGCGTGCCGGGCTCGCCGATCGACTGCGCGGCGATCACGCCGACAGCCTCGCCGAGATTGACCGGCGTGCCGCGGGCGAGATCGCGCCCGTAGCATTTGGCGCAAATGCCGTTGCGCGTCTCGCAGGTCAACGCCGAGCGGATGCGCACTTCTTGCACCCGCGCCTCCTCCAACGCCTCGACCTGCTCCTCCTCGATCAGCTCGCCGGCCTTGATCACCACCTTGCCGGTCGACGGATTCTTGACGGTGTCGCAGGTGGTGCGGCCGAGTACGCGCTGCCCGAGCGACACCGTCACCTCGCCCGCCTCGAGAATGGCGCGCGCCGTGATGCCTTCGCTCGTGCCGCAGTCCTCCTCGGTCACGATGCAGTCCTGCGCCACGTCGACCAGACGCCGCGTCAGATAGCCGGAGTTGGCGGTCTTCAGCGCCGTGTCGGCCAGACCC
>JBAUOI010000561.1:0-6323 GCA_049579665.1 Methyloceanibacter sp. | reverse complement strand
TGCCGGTCATGTTTGTCCTGCCGCTGGGCGAGACCCGGCCACTGAGCGTGACAAGGCAAAGACCGACAGGTCATTGGCTGTGGTGCTCGGCGCCATTTTTGGTTTCTCGTCGGCCATCGGACTTATTTGGTGGCTGTTCTACGTGCTTGGGCGCGATGAAGTGACCTGTGAGCGATTGCCGAGTGGAAGCTTGGCTGGATCGCGCACCCTCCGCACATCCAGCGACTCTGCTTAATCAGCCCCATCCTCCTGTCGAAACCTAACGAGCCTCGGCTGCTGGGCATCGACGCCGCCGAGATTCATCACGCCCAATGCGACGCCGAACGCCGCCTCGGCGAACTGACCAAGCACAGGCTCGAAGCGTTGATACGCTCAGGACCGGTCGCCTTCGCCCCGGATCCGCCGACTGAGCGCGACAAATACGGAAGACTGCTCGTGCATCTCCTCGTCAAGGGCGGGGACGCCGCCTGCATTCTCATCAAGGAAGGCTATGCGCGGCCCTGGCGTGGGCGCCGCGAAGATGGGTGCACCGGAGTATCGCTCGCCAAGCCGCCGGCGAGGATCGTGCCGATTGCGCATCGACGTCGTCGATCGAGCGATGATGGTCGCGCCTCAAGAAGATGCCTAGCCCTTAGCCCTTGTTGAACAGCGCGTAGGCCGCGTAGCAGAGAGTCAGCGCGAGGATCGGCCTGAGCAGCCATTCGGGCGCAACGCCGGCGAGCCGCGCACCGATAAGGATTCCGGGAATCGAGCCGCCGAGCAGCCCGAGGAGAAGGCCCGCATCCATATTGCCGAGCCCGAGATGGCCGAGGCCGCCCAACAGCGTGAGCGGCACGGCATGGGCGATATCCGAGCCGACCAACCGCTTCGCGGGCAGCATGGGATAGAGCGCGGCAAGCACGGTGACGCCGATCGCGCCGGCGCCGACCGAGGTCAGCGTGACGAGCAGGCCGAGCACCACGCCGAACAGGACGGTGGGCAGCGTGCGTGGCGGCACGTCGCCCTTGTCGTCGCGCGGCGAGGTGCGCGTGACGAAAGGGTAAAGCACGATAGCCAAACCGCTGATCGGCAGCGCCACCACGAGGCCCATCCTGATCCAATGCGCGAGCTTCACGGTATCGACCGGAAGAAAGGCCATGACGGCAAGCAGCAACGCCGCGGCGGGAAGGCTCCCGGCGGCGAGCCTGAGCACGATCGGCCAATCGATATGGTCGGAGACATGATGGCGCCAACCGCCCGCCGTTTTGGTGATTGAGGCGTAGAGCAGATCGGTGCCGACCGCGACTTGCGGCGGCACGCCGAAACTGGAGATGAGCAAGGGCGTCATCAGCGCGCCGCCGCCGACCCCTGTCAGGCCGACGAGCATGCCGACGGCAAAGCCAGCCGCCATGAGCGGCAGCAAATGCGCTGCCCAGCTGAGATCACCCATTGCCGAAAAGCCCCTCCCCTAACGCACGGCAGACACGCGCCCCTTACCCGGGCGTCTCATAATAACGGCATTATAACGGCTTATAGCTCGATCAGAACCGGAACTCCCACCGAGCGCAGCAACACCGCCACTTCTTGCGCGCGGCGGTTGAATTCGGCGAGATCGGCCGGGGAATCGCCGAGATCGGCGCACAGCCCGCGGGCGAGCAGTTCGTGGTTGAGCACCAGCACATTGTCGCCGACTTGCGGCGCGCCCGCCTGGGCCCAGGTGATGACGCCGCCGGCGACGGTCGCGCCGTCGATGGCGCTGACCAGAACGAAATTGCCGGTGAGCGGCAGGTCGCGGAACAGGTCGATCGCCGCGGCGCGCCCGAGCAGGATGCGGCAATCGGCGATGTCGTTGACATTGCAGGCATGCGCCGGCGTGGATGCCAAGGTCTCGAAATCGACCAGCGCCGAGACGCTCACGCTGGTGACCGGCGTGAGATCAGTTGCGGTGCGCAGCAGATAACCGGCCTCGGGATCGAACGGCGTCTCCGATAGCCACACCAGCCGCGCCTCGATCACATCGGCGTTGGTGGGGCGCCGCGGCACCTCGGAGAGGACCGCGCCGCGCGAGATATCGAGATCGGTGTCGAGCACTAGCGTGACGGCATCGCCCTTGCCGGCCGAGGTGAGGTCGCCGTCCATGGTCGAAATGCGTTTGAGCGTGGCGCCGAGGCCGCTGCGCGCATCGACGACCCTCTCGCCGAGCCTGACGCGGCCCGAGGTGACGGTTCCCGCATAGCCGCGGAAATCGTTCGCCGCGCGCAACACGAGCTGCACCGGCATGCGGAACGGCGCATCGTCTTGCACCGCTTCGGGATCGACCGACTCAAGATGCTCGAGCAAGGTCGGCCCGGCATACCAGGGCATCCTCACCGAGCGGTGCACCACGTTGTCGCCGGTCAGCGCCGCCACCGGAATGATGATGACTTGCGCGAAATTGAAACTCCCGGCCATGGCGCGGAAGTCCTGCTCGATCTCGCGATAGCGCGCCTCCGACCAGTCGACGGCGTCCATCTTGTTGACCGCGAGCACCACCTTCTTGATGCCGACCAGGTCGCAGATCGCGGCATGGCGTCGGGTCTGGCGCTTGGCGCCGTGGCGCGCATCGACCAACAGAATGGCGATGTCGGCGTGGCTGGCGCCGGTCGCCATGTTGCGGGTGTATTGCTCGTGGCCGGGCGAGTCGATGATGATGAAGCGTCGCTCGCTCGTCTCGAAATAGCGCCAGGCGATGTCGATGGTGATGCCCTGCTCGCGCTCGGCCTGGAGCCCGTCGAGCAGCAGGCTGAAATCGATCTTCTCGCCGTTGACCGCGCGATTATGCGAGGCGTGCAGCACCGCGGCGGCCTGGTCCTCGGTGACGCCGGCGCCGTCCCACAACAGCCGGCCGATCAGGGTCGACTTGCCGTCATCGACCGAGCCGCAGGTGAGCAGGCGGAGCAGCGCGCCGCGATGCGCGGCGGCAGCCGCCACCGGCCTGGTCTCGACAGCCTCTTTCAGTTGCGTCGCGAGATGCATCACAGATCGCCCCTAGAAATACCCTTCACGCTTCTTCATCTCCATCGCGCCGGCCGTATCGTGATCGATCAGCCGTCCGGCCCGTTCTGACACGCGCGCGGCCAGCGTCTCTTCGACCACCGCGTCAATATCGGTGGCATCGGACTCGATGGCAGCGGTGAGCGGCCAGCAGCCGAGCGTGCGGAAACGCACCTTTCGCTTGACCGACGTCTCGCCGGGCCCAAGCCGCATGCGCTCATCGTCGACGACGATGAGCTGGCCGTTGCGCGTCACCACCGGCCGCTCGGCCGCGAAATAAAGCGGAACCACGTCGAGCTTCTCCAGCGCGATGTAACGCCACACGTCACCTTCGGTCCAATTCGACAGCGGGAACACGCGCACCGTCTCGCCCTTGCCGAGGCGTCCGTTCAACAGCTGCCACATCTCGGGGCGCTGGCGGCGAGGCTCCCAGCGATGGCCCGCGGTGCGGAAGGAGAACACGCGTTCCTTGGCGCGGGAGGCCTCCTCGTCGCGGCGCGCCCCGCCGAAGGCGGCATCGAAGCCGCCCGCATCGAGCGCCTGGCGCAGCGCCACCGTCTTCATCACGTCGGTATAGACCGACGGGGGGTGGTCGAACGGGTTGATATCGCGCGCGAGGCCGTCATGATTGGTATGCACGATGAGATCGAGGCCAAGTTCGCGCGCCGTCTTGTCGCGGAAAGCGATCATGTCGCGGAACTTCCAGGTCGTGTCCACATGCAGCAGCGGAAATGGCGGCTTGGCCGGCCAGAACGCCTTGCGCGCCAGATGCAGCAGCACGGTCGAATCCTTGCCGATCGAATAGAGCAGCACGGGCGCGCGGAACTGCGCCGCCGCCTCCCGGAAGATATGGATGCTCTCGGCTTCGAGCAGCTTGAGATGCGAGGTGAGCGCGGTCATGCGGCCTTCCCTCCCCGGTTCGGGTTCATGTGCAAGCCGCACTCCTTCTTCTCCTCGTTCTCCCACCACCAGCGGCCGGCGCGCGGATGCTCGCCGGGCTGGATGGCGCGGGTGCAAGGCGCGCAACCGATCGAGACGAAGCCGCGCGCATGCAGCGGGTTCACCGGCACGTTGTTGGCGGCGATATAGGCGGTGAGGTCCTGGGTCGACCAATCGGCGACCGGATTGACCTTGATCAGCGCATGCGCCTCGTCCCAGGCGGCAAGCTTCACAGCGGCGCGTTCGTCGGAATGCTCGCGCCGCAAGCCGCTGATCCAGCCTTGCGCGCCTTTCAGCTCGCGATTGAGCGGCCGCACCTTGCGCACCTCGCAGCAGCCCAGCCGATTCTCGACCGCGTGGCGGAAACCGAACACGCCGTCGCGCGCGACGAGCTGCTCGACCTCGGCGGCCTCCGGCGCCACCAGGCGGATACGCACCCCATAGCGGAGCTCCGACAGCTCGACCGTCTCGAGCACCTCGGGAAACAGCCGGCCGGTATCGAGGGTGAACACGTCGATCTCGGCGCCAGATTCGGCGACGGCGTGCAGGATCGCCTGATCCTCGAGTCCGAGGCTGGTCGAGAAGACGATGCGGCCATCGATCTTGCGGCGCATTTCCCTGATGCGGTCGGTGAGGCTTTTTACCCGCGCCAGCCGCTGGCCGAGCGACTCGGCCTCCTTGCGCATCGCGTCACGGCGCAGCGGCAAAGGATTGCGGAAGCCCCGCTGATAATTGTGCTGAATGCGCGACGCGGAAGCCTTCCAGACGCTCGCCTGCTCGGGATCGGCTATCTCGGCGGTATCGAAGCCCGAGCGCAGCAGGAATTGCGCGAGGTCCGGGATCAGATGGCCAACCGCCCTGATCTGGCCCTTGAACCCGTGCCGCTCTCGCAGCAGCACGGCGAGGCTGATGCCGCGCCCGTCGCCGAACGTCGGGAAGCGGATGGCGATCGGTCCGGCATTGCCGCCGGCCGCGGCGGCGAGCGCGCCCGCGTCGGCGTTAGGCTCGAGCAGCGTCGCGACCTCGGCCGGATCGGCCACGAGCGAACCTGTGGCGAGATCAACCAGCGCCATAGAGAGCCTCCTTGAAGGGCTGAGCCCCCACGCGCCGCCAAGTGTCGAGGAAACTCTCCCCGTCGCTCCGCTTGGCGAGATAGGTATCGATGATGGTGTCGATGGCTTGCGGCACGGCTTCGGCGCGGAAGCCCGGGCCGATGATAGTGCCGACTGCGGCGTCGTCCTTGGGGCTGCCGCCGAGCGAGATCTGGTACAGCTCGGTGCCTTTCTTGTCGACGCCGAGAATGCCGATATTGCCCGAGTGATGGTGCCCGCAGGCATTGATGCAGCCGGACATATTCAGCCGCAGCGGGCCGATCAGCTCCTGCCGCTTAGGATCCTCAAAGCGCTTGGCGATCTCCTTGGCGATCGGGATCGAGCGGGCATTGGCGAGATTGCAATAATCGAGACCCGGGCAGCAGATCATGTCGCCGAGCAGATCGAAATTGCCGGTGGCAAGCCCGTGCTCGGCGAGAACGTCGTACAGCGCGACCACGTCCGAGGTCGCCACATGCGGCAGCATCAGATTCTGCGTGTAGTTGACGCGCGCCTCGTTCTGGCTGAAGCGCTCGGCGAGATCGGCGACCAGCTCCATCGCGTCGGAGCTGGCGTCGCCCGGCGTGCGGCCCGGCTCTTTCAGCGAGACGACCACGCTCGAATAGCCCGGCACGCGATGCGGCCTGACATTGTGCTTCAGCCAATTGGCGAAGGCGGGGTCGGTGATGCGGCGCTGGTCGAGCGCCTCGTCCCTGATGGGGCGCGCCGGCAGATCGGGCGGGGCGAAATAGGACAGGATGCGGTCGCGCTCGTCGGACGGCAGGTCGATCGCATCCTTATGCGTCGCCTCCCAATCCGCTTCGACATCCTCGCGGAATTTGTCGATGCCGAGCTGATTGACCAAAATCTTGATGCGCGCCTTGTGAATGTTGTCGCGGCGGCCGTGCAGATTGTACACGCGCAGGATCGACTCGATGTAGGAGAGCAAATGCTGCTTCGGCAGATACGCCCTGATCTCCTGCCCAACATAGGGCGTGCGGCCCATGCCGCCCCCGACCAGCACGCGGAAGCCGTTCTCGCCGTTCGGTCCGCGCACGATCTTCAAGCCGATATCATGGAAGGCGATGGCCGCGCGATCCTCCGCCGCGCCGGAGATGGCGATCTTGAATTTGCGCGGCAGCCAGCTGAACTCCGGATGCAGTGTCGACCATTGCCGCAGGATCTCGCACCAGGGGCGCGGATCTTCGAGCTCGTCATTGGCTGCGCCGGCGAACGGGTCGGCGGTGACGTTGCGCACGCAATTGCCGCTGGTCTGGATGC
>JBAUOI010000560.1:0-3357 GCA_049579665.1 Methyloceanibacter sp. | reverse complement strand
GCGCGAGGTGCTCTCAATCCTGAAGCGCACCTATTCCGGCCATATCGGTGTCGAGTACATGTACATTTCCGACCCTGAGCAGCGCGCCTGGATCCAGGACCGCATCGAGGGCCGCGAGATCAGCTTCACGCCGAACGGCAAGAAGGCAATCCTCAAAAAGCTGATCGAGGCCGAGGCCTTCGAGCGCTTCCTCGACTTCAAATATACCGGCACCAAGCGCTTCGGGCTTGATGGCGGGGAGTCGGTCGTGCCGGCGATGGAGCAGATCATCAAGCGCGGCGGACAGCTTGGCGTCAACGAGATCGTCATCGGCATGCCGCATCGCGGTCGCCTTAACGTGCTCGCCAATGTCATGGGCAAGCCCTATCGCGCGATCTTCAACGAGTTCAGAGGCGGCTCGGCGCATCCCGACGAGGTCGAGGGCTCTGGCGACGTCAAGTACCATCTCGGCGCCTCGTCGGACCGTGAATTCGACGAGAATCGGGTGCATCTCTCGCTCACCGCCAACCCCTCGCATCTGGAGATCGTCGATCCCGTTGTGCTCGGCAAGGTGCGGGCGAAGCAGGACCAGCGCAAGGACGACGACCGGAAATCAGTGCTGCCGCTGCTGCTGCATGGCGACGCCGCCTTCGCCGGACAAGGCGTGGTGGCCGAATGCCTCGGCCTTTCCGGCTTGCGCGGCCACCGCACCGGCGGCTCGCTGCACTTCATCGTCAACAATCAGATCGGCTTCACTACGGCGCCGCGCTTTTCGCGCTCATCGCCCTACCCGTCGGACGTCGGCAAGATGATCGACGCGCCGATCTTCCACGTGAACGGCGACGACCCCGAGGCCGTGGTGCATGTCACCAAGATCGCCATCGAGTTCCGCCAGCGTTTCGGCAAGCCGGTCGTCATCGACATGTTCTGCTACCGCCGCCACGGCCATAACGAGGCGGACGAGCCCGCTTTCACTCAGCCCTTGATGTATCAGCGCATCGCCGAGCACCCCGGCGTGGTCGAAGTCTATTCGAACCGCCTCGTCGAGGAAGGTCTCCTCACCCGCGAGGAGGTCGACCGCATGCAGGCGGATTTCCGCGACTTTCTCGAGGAGGAGTTCGCCGCCGGTGAGGCCTATCGTCCCAACCGCGCCGACTGGCTCGATGGCAAATGGTCCGGCATTGGCCATGCGGACGAAGGTGCGCGCCGCGGCGTGACCGGCGTCGATATGGATTTGCTGAAGGAGGTCGGCCGCAAGCTCACCTCTTTCCCGAAAAGCTTCACGCCGCATAAGACCATCGCCCGCATCATGGCCGCCCGCCGCAAGATGATCGACGAGGGCCAAGGCATCGACTGGGCGACCGCCGAGTCTCTCGCTTATGGCACCCTTCTCGTCGAGGGCTATCCCGTGCGCCTCTCCGGCCAGGATTCCGAGCGCGGCACCTTCTCCCAGCGCCACGCCGTATTGATGGATCAGGTGAACGAGAAGAAATACACGCCGCTCAAGCACCTCGCCCGGGATCAGGCGCGGTTCGAGGTGATCAACTCGATGCTCTCCGAGGAGGCGGTGCTCGGCTTCGAATATGGCTATAGCCTCGCCGAGCCGAACGCGCTGGTTCTCTGGGAGGCGCAGTTCGGCGACTTCGCCAACGGCGCGCAGGTGGTGGTCGACCAGTTCATCTCCTCAGGCGAGCGGAAATGGCTCCGCATGTCCGGGCTCGTGCTGCTGCTGCCGCATGGTTATGAGGGCCAGGGCCCCGAGCATTCCTCCGCCCGGCTCGAGCGCTATCTCCAGCTCTGCGCCGAGGACAATTGGCAAATCGCCAATTGCACCACTCCCGCCAATTATTTCCACATTCTGCGCCGCCAGCTACATCGCGCCTTTCGCAAGCCGCTGGTGCTGATGACGCCGAAGTCGCTGCTCCGTCACAAGCGCGTGGTATCGAACTTGGAGCAATTCGGCCCGGACTCGAGCTTCCATCGCCTGTTATGGGACGATACCCAATTCCTTCCCGACCAGCCGATCAAGCTCGTCCCGGACGACAAGATAAGGCGCGTGGTGCTCTGCTCGGGCAAGGTCTATTACGATCTCTACGACGAGCGCGAGAAGCGCGGCGTCGACGACGTGTATCTCTTGCGCATGGAGCAGCTTTATCCCTTCCCGGCCCGTGCGCTGATCCAGGAGCTGGGCCGCTTCAAGGACGCAGAGGTGTTATGGTGCCAGGAGGAGCCCAAGAATATGGGCGCTTGGAGCTTCGTGGAGCCCAACCTTGAATGGGTTCTCGACCATATCGGCGCCAAGCATAGGCGCCCGCGTTATGCCGGCCGCCCAAGCTCGGCGGCGACCGCGACCGGACTGATGAGCAAGCATGTGCGCGAGCTGAAGGCTTTTCTCGACGAAGCGCTTGGTTAGGCGGAAACCATAAAGGCGACGGCTATGGCGACTGAGATCCGGGTGCCGAATCTGGGAGAGTCGATCGTCGAGGCGACGGTCGGCCAATGGTTCAAGCAGGCCGGCGATACGGTCGCCGCCGCCGAGCCCCTGGTCGAGCTCGAGACCGACAAAGTGACGGTCGAGGTGCCGGCTCCCGCCTCGGGCGTGCTGTCGGAGATCGCGGTGAAGACTGGCGAAACCGTTCCCGTCGGCGCGCTGCTCGGCGCCATCAGCGAAGGCGACGGCAAGGCCAAGCCCGCCAAGGCGAAGCCTGAAGCGGCGACGCTCAGCCTGGCAGCCGCGGAAGCGACGGCAATCGTCGAAGAGCCTGCTTTGCGCGCGCCAGCGCCAATCGAGCCTAAGACGCTCGAACGCGAGCCGGTGCGGCGCGAGGAGGTGAGCGGCGAGGAAATGCCGCCTTCGCCTGCGGCGCGCAAGCTGATCGCCGAATCGGGGGTGAGCCCACACGATGTGAAAGGCTCGGGGCGCCGTGGCCAAGTGTTGAAGTCTGACGTGCTCGCCACGCGTCCACCCGCGCCGGTCACGAGCATCGCCGGCGCCGCCGAGGCGTTGCTGAAGCGCGAGCCGAAGCCGAAAACTCCGGCCCCGCCACGCGCGCCGCTCGCGCCTGACGATGCCTCGCGCGAAGAGCGCGTGCGCATGACGCGGTTGCGCCTGACCATCGCCAAGCGGTTGAAAGAGGCGCAAGACACCGCCGCCATGCTCACCACGTTCAACGACGTGGATATGGGCGCGGTGATGGAGCTCAGGCGCGACTATCGCGAGGCCTTCGAGAAGAAGCACGGCGTCAAGCTCGGCTTCATGGGCTTCTTCGTCAAGGCCGCAGTGCAGGCGCTGAAGGAGATCCCTGCGGTCAACGCCGAGATCGACGGCGAGGACATCGTCTACAAGAACTATTACCACATCGGCGTCGCCGTCGGCAC
>JBAUOI010000559.1:0-2441 GCA_049579665.1 Methyloceanibacter sp. | reverse complement strand
CCTACAAGGCCCATGCGGCGAACGGCTTTGCCGACTGGAAACTCACGGTTGGCGGCCTGGTCGAGCAAACGCTCGAATTATCGCTTGCCGATCTTCGCGCCATGCCGTCGCGCACGCAGATCACCCGGCACGACTGCGTCGAGGGCTGGAGCTGCATCGGCAAATGGAAGGGTGTGCCGCTCAGCGCTCTGCTCGAGGCAGCGAAGCTCAAGCCTGACGCGCGCTACATCGTGTTCTATTGCGCCGACGATCTCGGCGGGACCGGCACCGAGGACGGCAAATATTACGAGTCGATTGCGCTCGTCGATGCGTTCCACCCGCAGACCCTCCTCGCCTACGAGATGAACGACCAGACGCTGCCCATCCCGCACGGCGCGCCGCTCAGGCTGGGGGTCGAGCGCCAACTCGGCTACAAGATGGCGAAATATGTGATGCGGATCGAAGCGGTGGACGAGATCGCGGCCATCCGCGGAGGCCGCGGCGGCTTTTGGGAAGATCTCGGCTATGAGTGGTATGCCGGGATTTGACGCCGGCAAGAAAAAGGGACCCGCGAGAGGTCCCGCGGGTCCCGGCAACGTATTGAATCGTCAAGTAGTCGGCTGGCCTGCCTTCTTCATAGCCTTGTATTCCGCCTTGCAGGCCTTCCTATAGGCCTTCCGTGCCTTACGATCGTGGGGGTATTGCGCCTTCGCGGCCTTGTGGCAGCCGCTCTTGCCGGCTTGGGCCGGAGCGGGGGCCATAGTCACGGTAGCACCAGCCAGAATCGTGGCCGCGGCCGCAGCCAAAAACACTTTCTTAAGCATAAACTTACTCCCGTTAGTTGCAACGCAACGTTACGCGGGCCGATAAAGCCCCAGCTGTGGCGGCTTCGTCAACTCCGAAATTCCGCCGTTCGCCTAATAGATGCAACGCCTGTGCTATTCGATTGATCCGTCGAATGTTGACCCCGGGGCGGTGACGCCTGAGGGGCTCCCCGTGCCGGCCGAGCATAAGAAAGGGGCCAAGCAGGGCCCCTTTCTTCGACAGTTGTCGCCCACAAACTATGATTTTAGGCTTTTTGCGAAGCTTTCAAGGTCGCCTTGCACTCCTTCTTCCAGGCATGACGGGCCTTCCGATCGGTCGGGAATTGCGCCTTGGCGGCGGCCTTGCAGGTCACCGCCTCAGCGGCAGCCGGCGCGATCTGGAAGGGGAGCGCGGTGGCGGCAACAAAAGCGGTCGCGACAACAGCAAACATGATCTTCTTCAGCATCGGATGCCTCCGTGGGTTTATGGTTCTCCAGAAGCCGCACTTTCTAGAACCCAACCGCTACCACAATAGGGCGCTTCGTCTCACCTTTTCGCCGCATTTGCTGAACGCTTGCTTGACCCTTTGGGGCTTCCCCCCTTACCAAGCCGCGCATGAGTCAATCCGAGACCACGCCTCTCTCACGCATCCGCAACTTCTCCATCATCGCCCATATCGATCACGGCAAGTCGACGCTGGCAGACCGGCTGATCCAGCTCTGCGGCGGGCTTACGGCCCGGGAGATGAAGGAGCAGGTGCTGGATTCCATGGATATCGAGCGGGAGCGGGGCATCACCATCAAGGCGCAGACCGTGCGTCTCGACTACCGCGCCAAGGACGGGCACCTCTACGAGCTGAACCTGATCGACACGCCGGGCCATGTGGATTTCGCCTATGAGGTCAACCGGTCGCTGGCCGCCTGCGAAGGCTCGCTGCTCGTGGTCGACGCGACCCAAGGCGTCGAGGCGCAAACGCTTGCCAATGTCTATCAGGCGCTCGACAACGATCACGAGGTGGTGCCGGTCCTGAACAAGATCGACCTGCCGGCGGCGGAGCCGGACCGGGTGCGCCAGCAGATCGAGGACGTGATCGGGCTCGACGCACATGATGCCCTGGAGATCTCCGCCAAGACCGGCAAGGGCGTAGAAGAGGTGCTTGAGGCGATCGTGCACCGCCTCCCCGCCCCCAAGGGCGACGCCAAGGCGCCGCTCAAGGCGTTGCTCGTCGACAGCTGGTACGACGCCTATCTCGGCGTGGTCGTGCTGGTGCGCATCTTCGACGGCATGCTGAGCAAAAGCCAGCGCATCAGGCTGATGCTGACCGGCGGCTCGTACCAGATCGATCGCGTCGGTATCTTCCGCCCCAAGCAGGAGATGCGCGACAGGTTGGGGCCGGGAGAGATCGGCTTCTTCACCGCCTCGATCCGGCAGGTGGCAGATACCCGCGTCGGCGATACCGTCACCGGGGAAAAGCGCCCTGCGGCGACCCCCCTCTCTGGCTTCAAGCCGGCGCAGCCGGTGGTGTTCTGCGGCCTGTTCCCGGTCGATGCCAGCGAGTTCGAGGATCTGCGCGAGGCGGTCGCAAAGCTCCGTCTCAACGATGCTAGCTTCACCTATGAGATGGAGACGTCTGCCGCGCTCGGCTTCGGCTTCCGCTG
>JBAUOI010000558.1:0-4304 GCA_049579665.1 Methyloceanibacter sp. | reverse complement strand
CAAGTGCAAGTTCAAATGAGCATCCACAAAGGTAGACCCATGCATCGCATCGCCCTTGCCGCATTATCCGCCGCGGCGCTTCTCGCCTTCGCCACCCCGTCCTTCGCCGCCTCGTTGATCTTCGTCTCCAACGAGAAGGACAACACCATCACCGTGCTCAATGCCGAGACGCTCGAGACCGTCAAGACCATCAAGGTGGCGCGGCGTCCGCGCGGCATCGTGGTGAGCCCGGACGGCAAGGAGGTGTTCGTGGCCGCCGGTGACGGCGACATCATGGACGTGATCGACACCAGCAAGCTCGAAGTCACCCGCCAGCTCGAATCCGGCCCCGACCCCGAGCTGATGGCGGTCGATCCCAAGGGCGACATCATCTACATCGCCAACGAGGACGATAGCCTCGTCACCATCATGGACATCAAGAGCGGCGACATCCTCGCCGAGGTCCCGGTGGGCGTCGAGCCCGAGGGCATGGGCGTGAGCCCCGACGGCAAATTCACCGTCGCCACCTCGGAATCGACCAGCATGGCGCATGTGATCGACAACGCATCCAACAAGCTGATCGCCAACGTGCTGGTCGACTCGCGCCCGCGCGAGGCGAAGTTCACCCCCGACGGCAAGGAGCTTTGGGTCTCCTCCGAAGTCGGCGGCACCATCTCGGTGATCGACCCCAAGACCTGGAAGACCACGCAGAAGATCTCTTTCGAGGTGCCTGGCGTGCGCCCCGAGCAGCTTCAGCCGGTCGGCATGGATTTCACCAAGGACGGCAAAGAGGTGTTCGTCGCGCTCGGGCCCTCCAACCGCGTGGCGGTGATCGACGTCGCCTCGAAGGAGGTCAAGGAGTACATCCTCGTGGGTCAGCGGCCCTGGCACGGCGAGATGAGCGCCGACGGGAAGAAGTATTACGTGGCCAACGGCCTGACCAACGACCTGACGGTGATCGATGTCGAATCGCACAAGGCGGAGAAGTCGGTGCCTGTGGGCCGCTTGCCGTGGGGCGTCGCCGTAACGCCATAGCCAGAAACCAGAATGCCAGAGATTCGAAAGCCAGAAACTTCGGTTTCTGGCTTTTTGCTTTCCGCTTCCCGCGTTAGCCCTTCACCCTGCGGCTGACCTCCTGCGCGATCCATTCCGACACGAGGATCGCCGAGAGCGAAATGGCGAGCGAGATCAGCGTCAACCTCAGGGCGCCCGCATCGCCGCCCGGAACTTGCGTGAAGGTATAGATCAGCGTCGGCAGCGTCTGGGTCTCGCCCGGGATGTTCGAGACGAAGGTGATGGTCGCGCCGAACTCTCCCATTGAGCGGGCGAACGACAGGATTGCGCCGGCGATGATGCCGGGCGCCATCAGCGGTAGCGTCACGGTGAGAAAGACGTAAGCGGGGTTGGCGCCAAGCGTCCCGGCCGCCTGCTCGAGCTTGCGGTCGACTGCCGCCGCCGAAAGCTGAATGGCGCGCACCATCAAGGGGAAGCCCATGATGGCGCAGGCGAGCGCGGCTCCTGTCCAGCGGAAGGCGAATACGATGCCGAACGTCTGATCGAGCCAGCGCCCGACCGCTCCCTGGCGGCCGAACAGGAGTAACAGCACATAGCCCGTTACCACCGGCGGCAGCACGAGCGGCAGCAGCACGAGCGCGTTCAACAGCGCGCGCCCGTAGAAGCGCCCGCGGGCCAGGATCATGGCCACGAGAATGCCTATGGGGAGGCTCGCCAGCGTCGCCCAGGTGGCGACGCGGAGTGACAGCTTGATCGCCGTCAGTTCTTCGGGGGTAAGGTCGAACACAAAGAAGTCTCTACCATTCGATGCCAAGCGCTAGAAGGCTCTCTCTCTAGACAGCACACGCTTGTCATGGCCGGGCTTGTCCCGGCCATCCACGTTTTCGTTCGAAGGAAATTCGTGGATACCCGGCACTGCGGCCCGGCATGACCATTTGAATGGGAAATCAGAAATCAAGTGCCCTGGAAGCTCGTGGCAGTCGAGTGCTCGGGCCTATCCTTCAAGCGCAGGATCGCTTCCCTGACCGGTGGGTCGAGCCCGTCGCCGCCGGCGTCGATATAGGCGAAGATCGCCTTGCGCATCCTGGGGTCCCAGAACTTGCGGATGTGATCGGCGATCCCCGGCACGACCTCATCCGCCCGCTGCGACTCGAAGAATTTGCCGATCTGGTTCGCCATATAGACGAGGCGGTCGGGTTTCATGGCGCGCCAATTCTCCACTGATGCCGCACGCGCGTCCTATTCCGCCGCGACCAGAGGCTCGGCGATCCGCCGCGTCTGACGCGTCAGCTCCTCGTATTCCTCCTGCCACTCGGACGGCCCGTTCGACGGCATCACCTGCACCGCCGTCACTTTGTATTCGGGGCAGTTGGTGGCCCAGTCGGAGAAGTCCGTGGTCACCACGTTCACTTGCGTGGTCGGATGGTGGAAGGTCGTATACACCACACCCGGCGCCACGCGCTCGGTGATCTGCGCCTTCAAGGTCGTTTCGCCGGAACGGCTCGCGAGCTTCACCCAGTCGCCATCGCGCACGCCGCGTTGCTCGGCGTCATGCGGATGAATCTCGAGCACGTCCTCCTCATGCCAGACCACGTTGGCGGTGCGCCGCGTCTGCGCGCCGACATTGTATTGCGAAAGGATGCGGCCCGTGGTGAGTAGCAGCGGGTAGCGCGGGCCGGTCTTTTCGTCGGTCGCCACATATTCGGTGATGACAAATTTGCCCTTGCCTCGCACGAAGCCGTTGATGTGCATGATCGGCGTGCCTTCCGGCGCCGCCGCGTTGCACGGCCACTGCACCGAGCCGAGCTCGTCGAGCTTCTTGAAGGAGACATCGGCGAAGGTCGGCGTCAGCCGCGCGATCTCGTCCATGATCTCCGACGGATGGTCGTAATGCATGGGATAGCCGAGCGCGTTGGAGAGGAGACAGGTGATCTCCCAATCCTCATAGCCGTTGCGCGGGCTCATCACCTTGCGCACCATCTGGATGCGCCGCTCGGCATTGGTGAACGTGCCGTTCTTCTCCAGGAAGGTGGAACCTGGCAGGAACACATGGGCGTAGTTGGCCGTCTCGATCAGGAACAGATCCTGCACCACCACGCATTCCATCGACGAGAGGCCCGCCGCCATGTGCTTGGTGTCGGGATCCGATTGCAGAATGTCCTCGCCCTGGATGTACAGGCCCTTGAACGAGCCGTCGACCGCCGCATCCATCATGTTGGGAATGCGCAGACCCGGCTCGGCATCAAGCGGCCGGCCCCACAACGCTTCGAACATCGCGCGCGTGGCCTCGTCCGACACGTGCCGGTAGCCCGAGACCTCGTGCGGGAACGAGCCCATGTCGCAGGAGCCCTGCACATTGTTCTGACCGCGAAGCGGGTTCACGCCCACGCCCTCGCGGCCGATATTGCCGGTCGCCATCGCCAGATTGGCGATCGCCATAACCGTGGTCGAGCCCTGGCTGTGCTCGGTGACGCCGAGCCCGTAATAGATGGCGCCGTTGCCGCCGGTGGCGTAGAGCCGCGCCGCGCCCTTGATCGCGTCAGCCGGCACGCCGGTGAACTTCTCGACCTCTTCCGGGCTATGGCGCTTGTCGGCGACGAACTCCGCCCACTCCTGGAACTCGTCCCAGTCGCAGCGCTCGCGCACGAATTTCTCGTTCACCAAGCCCTCGGTCACGATCACATGCGCAAGCGCGGTGACGACCGCGACATTGGTGCCGGGCTTGAGCGGCAGATGATAATCGGCCTCGATATGCGGCGTGCGCACCAGGTCGATGCGGCGCGGGTCGAGGATGATCAGCTTGGCGCCCTCGCGCAGCCGCTTCTTCATCCGTGAGGCGAACACCGGGTGACCGTCGGTCGGATTGGCCCCGATGATCATGATCACGTCGGAATATTCGACCGAGTCGAAATCCTGCGTGCCGGCGGAGGTGCCATAGGTGGTTTTCAGCCCATAGCCGGTGGGCGAATGGCACACGCGCGCGCAGGTATCGACATTGTTGTTGCCAAACGCGGCGCGGACCAGCTTCTGCACCAGGAAGGTCTCCTCGTTGGTGCAGCGCGATGAGGTGATGCCGCCCACGGAGCCCTGACCGTATTTTGCCTGGATGCGCTTGAACTCGGACGCCGCGTAGCCGATCGCCTCTTCCCACGAGACCTCGCGCCACGGATCGGTGATCTTGGCGCGGATCATCGGTTTCAGGATGCGATCCTTGTGCGTGGCGTAGCCGAAGGCGAAGCGGCCCTTGACGCAGGAATGGCCGCGATTGGCCTTGCCGTCCTTGTAGGGGACCATACGCACCAGCTCATCAC
>JBAUOI010000557.1:0-3278 GCA_049579665.1 Methyloceanibacter sp. | reverse complement strand
GGACTTGCTATTGGCGGCAAGCAGCCGGCGGGCGATCTCGACACGTGCGGCCTCGGCCTCCTCCTCGCCGATCAGCCCGCGCGCGCGATCCGACTCGATCTCGCCGAGCTGATCGCGATAGACGGCTGAATCAAACGCCTCGGCCGGGCGGTCGCCCGCCCCCGGGCCCGCAAGCGGGCGCAACAGGACGAGCAGCACGATCGCCGTGAGGCAGGCGAGGATGATCCAAAGCAGCACTGGGAAGCCTAGCCTCCGAATGTCGACAGAGGGCTAGGCATAGGGAAAGGCGTGGGGTGGGGCAAGGGCGGGCAAGGTCGCGGAGATTAATTCCGCGCAATCTCGCCGAAAGCCTTGGAGGGGGCGGCTAGCCGATGGTCCGCCAGGTGCCGTCAGGCTGACGGCAGGCCGTACCGCGCGCAGTCTGCGGCTCACCGCTAACATAAATGGTGTGGGTATAGGACCGGCAATATTGGCCATTTTGCTGGTAGTACTTGCCCGGCACAATTTGGCCGCGATGCTGGGTTTGCGGATTGCTCCAAGGCGTCGCCGCACCTGGCTGGCCTTGTTCGAGGGCCTGATATTCGGCGGCCGCGGCCATGCGGCGGTCCTCTTCGTCGAGGCTCGCGCCGATCTGATTGCCGACGATGCCGCCCACCACGGCGCCGATGGCAACGCCCGGGATGCGGTTCTTGCTACCGCCGATCGCGGCACCCGCCGCACCGCCGGCCACGGCCCCCACAATGGTGCCGGTTCCCTGCTTGTTGCCGGGTCCGCACGCGGCGAGCGACGCCGCCGCGAGCATGATCGCAATGATGGGTCCCCGTGTCATCGCTTCCCCCTTGTGGCCCGAAACGGCCGGTCGGCCATGGCTAGCGACTATGGTGAGTTTAATCGTCCCACCCGGACCTTAACAAACAACAATTCTGGCTAAATTTGGTTGCGGGAGGGGAGAAATGGCAGAAATCAGGCCGCCGGCAGCTCGAGCCGTGCGCGCAGGCCACCTTCCGGCGACGGTTCCAGCTCGAAGCGGCCCTTATAAAGATGTGCAAGCTCAGCCACGATCGACAACCCGAGCCCTGAGCCCGGCTTGCTCTCGTCAAGGCGCTGGCCGCGTTTCACGACTTTCGCCCGCTCGGCCTTGGTCAATCCGGGCCCGTCGTCATCGACGATCACCGTGAAGCTTCTGCCGCCATCGGCGCGCCGCGCCTCGGCCTTCACCCGCGAGTTCGCCCATTTGCAGGCATTGTCGAGCAAATTGCCGACCATCTCCTCGAAATCCTGCTTCTCACCTTGGAACTTCAGTCCGGGGATCGCGGCCACTTCGACGTCGAGGCCGCGCTCCTCATAGATGCGGTCAAGCGTGCGCTTCAGCGCCTGGAGCACCTGGTCGACGTCGGTGGTGTCGCCGATCACGCTCGATCGCGCCGCGACCCGCGCCCGGTCGAGATGATGGGTGATATGCGTGCGCATGATCTCGGCCTGCTCGACCACCTTGCTGGCGAGCGGTCCCTCCTGCGTCCGCGCCTCATTGGAGATGACGCTGAGCGGCGTCTTGAGCGCATGCGCGAGATTGCCAACATGGGTGCGCGCGCGATCGACGATCTCGCGATTGGATTGGATCAGCGCATTCAATTCCTGCTGGAGCGGTCTGATCTCCTCCGGCTGATCGCCGTCGAGGCGCTCGGCTTCGCCCGAGCGGATCTGCGCCAGGTTCTGCCGCATGGCGCGCAAGGGCGAGAGACCGAAGCGCACCTGGAAGAAGGTCGCCATCACGAGTCCGACCCCCAGAACGGCAAGCGCCGCGATCAGCATGGTGGTGAATTCGCCGAGGTCGCGGTCGATCTCGCGGCCATCGCCGGCGACGGCATAGGAATAGGGCGTGGAGAGCGGTCCGGCGAGCTTGATCTCGCGCTCGACGACGCGCAGGCGCTGGCCCTCCGGACCGGGGGCGTAGGCGCGGCGCGTCAGGCTCTTGTCGGGGGGGACGTCACTCTGGCTCGGCAGCGTGAGCTGCTGATCAAGCAAGGAATCCGAGACGAAGTCGGGGCGCGTGGCCCCGTTGAGCGGCTTGATCTGCCAGTACCAGCCGGAGAAGGGAATGCCGAACACGGGCTCGCCAAGATTGGTCGGCTCTTTCGGCGACGTGGCGCCGCCTTGCGTGGTCGAGGCGACGAGGCTGGTGAGATAGACGTTGAGACGCGCGTCGAAATTCTTCTCGACGGCTTGGCGGTAGAGCGAGATGAGAATGAAGGCGGTGACCGGCAGGACCACGAGGGTCCACGCCGCGGCGGAGGCGAACAGCCGGAACGCGAGGGAATTAAGCCTCATCGTTCGCGTCCGAGAGGCAGTAGCCGAGCCCGCGGACAGTCTTGATGAGATCGATGGGAAGCTTCTTGCGCAAGCGCCCGATGAACACCTCGACGGTATTGGAGTCGCGGTCGAAATCCTGCTCGTAGAGATGCTCGACCAGCTCGGTGCGGGAGACGACGCGCCCCCGATGCAGCATGAGATAAGCCAGCACGCGATATTCGTGGGAGGTGAGCTTGACCGCCTGGCCGTCAACCGTGACGCGCGAGGTCTTGGTGTCGAGGCGCAGCGGTCCGCATTCCATCTCGTTGCTGGCATGCCCGGCGGCACGGCGGAGAAGCGCACGGATGCGCGCTAGCACTTCTTCCAGGTGGAAGGGCTTCGCCACGTAGTCGTCGGCGCCGGCATCCATGCCGGCCACCTTGTCGCTCCAACGCTCGCGCGCGGTGAGGATCAGCACCGGCATCTTGCGCTGGTCGCGCCGCCACTGCTCGAGCACGCTCAAGCCGTCTTTTTTGGGGAGACCGAGATCGAGCACGATGGCGTCGTAGGGCTCGGTGTCGCCGAGAAAATGCCCCTCCTCCCCGTCGAACGCGGTATCGACGGCGTAGCCCGCATCGCTCAGCGCGGTGACGAGCTGCCGGTTCAAGTCGGGATCGTCCTCGACGACGAGAAGCCGCAAAGCCGCTAACCCTCCCTGTCGTGCATAGGCTTCGTTCTCCTAGAACTGCCCGGTGAGAGCGTCAACGGTGAGGTTGGTCACCTCGCCGGTCGGCCCGAGCACGACCAGCTTATAGACGAACCGCCCGCCGACGTTGCATAGCGCCTGATTGACGATCTTCCCGCCCGTCTTCTTCTGCACCGCCTGGTAAATGACATTGGCGGGAAGCAGAGAATTCTGCGCGATAATCGGCCCGGCCTTGCTCCACTCGACGCAGTTTGGCTGGGCCGAGTGCCCTCCGACCGAGAAG
>JBAUOI010000556.1:0-2487 GCA_049579665.1 Methyloceanibacter sp. | reverse complement strand
TTGTGTTTCTGATAGGGAAATCTGGCTTAAATTTCAGCACGTTAACGTGCACGAGGAGGCGACTTCGTGGCCCGAATTGCAGGCGTGAACATCCCGACCAATAAGCGGGTCGAGGTAGCTCTGACTTATATCCATGGCATTGGCGATAGTTTCGCCAAACAGATTTGCGCCAAGGTCAACATCCCACCGGAGCGGCGGGTGAGCCAGTTGACCGAATCGGAGGTCAGCCAGATCCGCGAGGTGATCGACCACGACTACATGGTCGAAGGCGACCTCAGGCGCGACGTTGCCATGAACATCAAGCGGTTGATGGACCTCGGCTGTTACCGGGGTTTGCGCCATCGACGGGGGTTGCCGGTGCACGGCCAGCGGACCCACACTAATGCGCGCACACGGAAAGGTCCGGCCAAGCCGATCGCCGGCAAGAAGAAGTAGGCACACATCACGAGCGCGCGGCCGGGCGTTCAGCCCCGGACCCCGCGCCAATTCAGAAATGCGGGATTAGAGCATGGCCAAGGACAAAGCGCGGGTTCGTCGCCGCGAGAAGAAGAACATCACGTCGGGCGTCGCCCACGTGCATGCAAGCTTCAACAACACGATGATCACCATTACCGACGCGCAAGGCAACGCCATCTCCTGGTCGTCGTCCGGCGCGATGGGTTTCAAGGGATCGCGCAAATCCACGCCCTATGCCGCGCAGGTGGCCGCCGAGGATGCCGGCAAGAAGGCGATGGATCACGGCATGAAGAATTTGGAAATCGAGGTGAGGGGACCTGGATCGGGACGCGAGTCGGCGCTCAGAGCTCTTCAGGCCGCCGGCTTCAATATCATTTCGATCCGCGACGTGACGCCGATTCCGCATAACGGCTGCCGACCCCGCAAGCGCCGGCGCGTCTAACAAGAAAGGCTGTCACCCGCACATGTTGCACGAGGATTCTCGGAAGCTGGGGCAGGCCGCCCCGCTCATGGACCAAGAAAGGGCTTCACCGGTGCTCCAGAAGAACTGGCAAGATCTCATCAAGCCCACCAAGCTCAACGTCAATTCGGGTCGGGACCCGAACCGCTTCGCCACGGTCGTGGCCGAGCCGCTTGAGCGCGGCTTCGGGCTGACGCTCGGCAACGCGCTTCGCCGCGTGCTGTTGTCGTCGCTGCAAGGCGCCGCCATCACCTCGGTGCATATCGATGGCGTGCTGCACGAGTTCTCGTCGATCCCGGGCGTGCGCGAGGACGTGACCGATATCGTCCTCAACATCAAGGAAATCGCCCTCAGGCAGCATGCCGAAGGCATCAAGCGCATGGTGCTGAAGAAGGAAGGCCCTGGTGTGGCGCGCGCCGGCGATATCGAGGGCGGCGCCGATATCGAAATCCTCAACCCCGACCATGTGATCTGCACGCTCGATCAGGGCGCGGCGATCCGCATGGAGTTCACCACCTCGACGGGCAAGGGCTATGTGCCGGCCGAGCGCAACCGCCCGGACGATGCTCCGATCGGCTTCATCCCGGTGGATTCGCTCTACAGTCCGGTGCGCAAGGTCTCCTATCGCGTGGAGAACACCCGCGAAGGCCAAATCCTCGATTACGACAAGCTCACCATGGAAATCGAGACCGACGGCTCGGTGCGGCCCGAGGACACCGTGGCGCTTGCCGCGCGCATCGTGCAGGACCAGCTGTCGGTGTTCGTGAATTTCGAAGAGCCGAAGAAGGAGCAGACCTTCGAGCGGCAGCCGGAGTTGGTGTTCAACGCCGCGCTGCTCAAGAAGGTCGACGAGCTCGAACTCTCGGTCCGCTCGGCCAACTGTCTCAAGAACGACAACATCGTCTATATCGGCGACCTGATCCAGAAGACCGAAGCCGAAATGCTCCGGACCCCGAACTTCGGCCGCAAGTCGCTGAACGAGATCAAGGAAGTGCTCGCCTCGATGGGCTTGCATCTCGGCATGGAAGTGCCGGACTGGCCGCCGGAGAATATCGAAGAGCTGGCCAAGCGCTTCGAGGATCATTACTAAGCGGGGGCCGGAAGGCCGGAAGGGTTATCGACAATGCGTCATCGCAATGCAGGCCGTAAGCTCAATCGCACCGCCACGCATCGGAGTGCGCTGTTCGCCAGTCTCGCTTCCGCGCTGATCAAGCACGAGCAGATCGTTACCACGCTGCCCAAGGCGAAGGATCTTCGCCGCGTCGCCGACCGGCTGATCACGCTGGCCAAGAAGGGCGATCTGCATGCACGGCGGCTTGCCTTCGCGCGCATCAGGGACGAGGCCATGGTGGCGAAGCTGTTCGATACGCTTGGGCCCCGTTATGCCGAGCGGCCGGGCGGCTATACCCGCGTGATGAAGGCCGGCTTTCGTTACGGAGATTCGGCGCCGATGGCGGTGATCGAGCTGGTGGACCGCGATACGGACGCCAAGGGCCTCGATTCAGGTCCGGTGCAGACTGAGGACGAGGCGGGCGATAAGGCCGCCGCTTAAGCTTGCGCCTTTTCGTTTT
>JBAUOI010000555.1:0-3043 GCA_049579665.1 Methyloceanibacter sp. | reverse complement strand
GTTCAGGGGGACTCCATCCCCTTTCGCAATGTTGGTGAGAATGTAACCTGGATTCTCCGCCGATCAAGGCCTGTCTCCCGACAATATTGTCTCGGTTTAGATAAGCTTGCTTCTTTTATAGGAATGGACAGGCATGGCAGGGGTTGAGACCAAGCTGGTCGGCGCTGGCGAAGACGGCATGCGGCTCGACCGCTGGTTCAAGACGCATTATGCCGGGCTGCCGCATAGCCGGCTGGAGAAGCTCTTGCGCACGGGGCAGGTGCGGGTCGACGGGGGAAGGGCCAAGGCCAGCACTCGGCTCGCCAAGGGCCAGACCGTGCGCGTACCGCCGCTTCCCGACGTGGCGCCGCCGCCCGGGCCGAAACACCAGCTCTCCAAAGCCGATCGCGATTTTCTCGCTTCGATCACCCTCTATGAAGACGACGATCTGCTCGTGCTCAACAAGCCGTCGGGCATCGCGGTGCAGGGCGGCAGCAAGACGCCGCATCATATCGACCGGCTGCTCGAGGGCATGGGCGATGGACCGGAGACGCGGCCGCGCCTCGTGCATCGGCTCGACCGCGACACCTCGGGCGTACTGGTGGTGGCGAAACGGCGCGCGGTGGCGGCGAAGCTCGGCCGCGCCTTCCAGACCCGCTCGGTGCGCAAGATCTATTGGGCGCTCACCCATGGCGTGCCGAAGCCGCCGCAAGGCAAGATCGAGGCGGCTCTGGTGAAGGCGTCAGGTCCCGAAGGCGACCGCGTGCGCAAAGCGCGCCCCGGCGAGCAGGACGTCGCCCAGTCGGCGGTGACGCATTATGCCGTGGTCGACCGCGCCGGGCAGCAAGTCGCCTTCGTCTCGCTCAAGCCGGTCACCGGGCGGCAGCATCAACTGCGCGCGCATATGGCCATCATCGGCCATCCGATCCTGGGCGACGAGAAATATCCGAGCAAGGCGGAGTTTCCGGAAGGCATCGACAAAAAGCTGCATCTGCACGCGCGGCGGATCAGCTTTCCTCATCCGTCAGGCGAGGGCGTGGTCGACATCACCGCGCCGCTGCCGCCGCATATGGCGAAGGCGTTCGAGAGTTTCGGCTTCGAGGAGCGCGGCGCCGACAAGGCCGGCGAGTCGTCCGCTTAACAGCCTTTCAGCATCTTCTTGCGGATGTCGATCTCGTTCTGCATCGCGCTGAAGGGCGGGTTGGCGTTGAAGCACCAATCGTAATGCGCCTTCTTGCTGTCGAGCCAGCGCAAGCCGGTGAATTTGCACTTGTTGGCGATGTTCATGGCGATCTGCACCATGGTCTGGTCCGCGTACCATTGGCAGGTGCAGAGCTTCAGCTTTGCGGCGCGCGCATCGGTTTCCGATTGCGCGATGTTTGGCGGCACGAATAGGCACCAAGCCATGTGCGAGCCCTTGTCGTTGTTCCAGCGCGGTCCCTGAAAGCCGCATTTCAGATGCTTGGCACGTTGCACGCTTTTCAAGGCGTCTGAGGTGTATTTCCCGCAAAAGAGAGGATCCGCGGCGTTCACCGCGCCGCCCGCAAGATAGGCACCGAGTCCGATCAGCAGACCGAGCGCGAGCAGAAGATTGCGGAACATTTGGTGTCCTCCCCAATTGACCCTGGCCGTACCCTCGGCGCGGCGTCCGGGCCGCTGTTCGGCTTCAGCGATACTTGGCAACTGGTCATCAACACGACGACCACCATCGTCACCTTTCTCATGGTATTCGTGATCCAGAACACGCAGAATCGCGACACCGCCGCCATGCTTATCAAGATCGACGAATTGATCCACGTCACCGGGAAGGCGCGCAACGTGCTGCTCAATCTGGAGGAGGTTGACGACAAGACCCTCGAGTTGTTGCGCCAGGACTATGAGCAGCTGGCGCGCAAGGCGAAATCGCAAACCAAGACTCCGATCCGCGCCGAGGCGGTGCCGAAAAGGCCGGCAAAGGCAAAAGCGGGGAGGCGATGAGTGCCGAACAAGGGTGAGCGCGCTGCCGAAGGCTCTAAGCGACATGCTGGCCTTGCCAAGCGCTTCTACCAGCACGTGACGACCGACACCGAGGGCGGGGAAGGAGCCGCGCTCAAGCTCGACGGCAAGCCGGTGCGGACTCCCGGCAAGGCAGCGTTGCGATTGCCGACGCGGGCGTTGGCCGAGGCGATTGCCGAGGAGTGGCGCGCGCAAGGCGAGCGCATCGATCCCCTCAGCATGCCGCTGACTCGGATCGCCAACAGCACCATCGACGGCGTGGTCGGGCGCGAAGGGGCGGTGATCGACGACATCATGGCGCATGCGGGCTCCGATCTGCTTTGCTACCGGGCGCCGGCGCCGGAAGGATTGGTCAAGGCGCAAGAGACGCATTGGGACCCCGTGCTGGGCTGGGCCAAGACCACGCTGGGAGCGCCTCTGTTTCTCGCAGAGGGGGTCGCGCATGTCGCGCAGCCGGAAGCCTCCCTCGGGCGGCTGAGGGAGGCGCTGCTCGGCGGCGATGCGTTCAGCCTGGCGGCGCTGCATGTGATGACCGCGTTGACCGGATCGGCGCTACTCGCGCTCGCCGTGGCCCAAGGGCGTCTCACGCCCGAGGCGGCTTGGGAGGCGGCCCATGTCGATGAGGATTGGCAGATCAGCCAATGGGGCGAGGACGCTGAGGCGGCGGAGCGCCGCAAGAACCGCCGGCGCGACTTCGCCGCGGCCGCCAGGACGCTCGCACTAGCGCGAGGTCGCGCTCCTGAATGACACCAGCGTCACGGTAACGCGGCGTCGCTCGCCGACTGCACCGGCTTCAGGCACTTGGCTGGCACGCTCGCTTTGAGCGCAGCCTGGAGATTCGGCAGCGGCCCGATATTCCGCGCCCGCGGACTGCCTTGCCGGGTGCCGGTGCGGACCAAGAGGTCGCGCATCTCGAGCGGGGTCGCGGGCGGTAGGCCGCAGGCCTTGCGCACGCCCTGGATGACGAGCACGGTGCCCGCGACGATCGGGGTCGCGCTCGACGTGCTGTTGAAGGACTTGGTGTAATAGCGCCGCACATCGTTGGTCGGGTTATAGGCATCGCCATAGC
>JBAUOI010000554.1:0-4250 GCA_049579665.1 Methyloceanibacter sp. | reverse complement strand
CCTTAAGCCCCCGCCTTTGACCGTATTGTCGGTGAACTCTGGTTTACGCTTCGTTGACCACGGCAAGGACTTCGCCTGGGCCCGGGCCATTTTCAACGATCAGGCGGCCTTGAACTCGACCTCGCCGTCGCGCGCCTCGGCCGTGATCGTCATGTTTGCCGCGGAGGCGACTCGCCTGGCGTAATAAGGCTGGATCGAATGCGAATCGATGACGACCCCGTTCGCACCGGCGAGCAGGCCCCTTACCTCGTCCTTTAGCTTCGCGGCATCGCCCCTGGCGCGGATCACAAAGCTCACGTCGGGGGGCGTTCCAGCGATCTCGACATTGACCGTCCCCCCGCGCGGGAGCGCGACCACACCCAACGCGACGAGATTGAGCAAGAGCTTGACCTTGTTCTTCGGCAGCGTGACCGGCGGTCCCTGCCAAACGACCTGATGCTTGCCGCTGCCCCCGACGAACTCTCGCGAAACCTTCTCGGCATCACGCAAATCGATCTCCGCTCCAGCCGATCCCGCCGCACCGAAGGCAAGCCGCGCGAATTGCAGTTTGGCCGACGCCTGCGCCGCGCTTTTGCGGATCAGGTCCATGGCGGCGTCACGCATGGCCTGGTCGGGCTCCTCGGCAAGCATCTCAAGCCCGTTGGAGATGGCCGAGACGGGATTGATGACGTCGTGACAGATCCGGCTCGAAACGAGCGCCGCAAGATCGAGATCGCCGAGTGCCGTCGGCTCGGTCATGGCCTCCTCCTTCGCTTCCGCTTCAGTCGCGGAGATGACGTGGCCCGTACCCGAATTTCTGTTACATGGGGGTCGCGCCCTCCCCCTAGAGTGCCGCATCGGGGAGCGCGAACGAATCAACGTCGCAAGAGAGCATTCTGCCTTGTCAGGGCCACGACAGACAACAACACAGACGGCGCAGGCGGACGAGGCAGCCGCTGGCGACCTCGATTTTTCGCGGGCGGCTTCGGTCCTCACCGACGCCGCGTCCAAAGCCGGCGCGGCGATCATGGCGCATTTCAAGGCGAACGCCGCGGTCAAGCTCAAGGGCGACAAAAGCCCGGTCACGCAGGCCGATCGCGACGCCGAGGCGGTTATCCTCGCCGCTCTGGCGCGGCTCGCACCCGGCATAAGGGTGGTGTCGGAGGAATCCTGCGGGACGATCGGCGCGCTCCCGCGGCGCTTCTTCCTTGTGGATCCGCTAGACGGCACCAAGGAGTTCATCCAGAAACGGAGCGATTTCACGGTCAATGTGGCGCTGATCGAGGATGGACGACCGAGCTTCGGACTGGTCTATGCGCCTGCCCGCGCGCTGCTAGCCGTGACGGTCGCGAAGGGCAACGCCGTTTCGGCCGAGCTTCCGCCGAGCGCATCGGGCGCCGATTTCAGTCAGCTTCGCTTGAGCACGCTGCGCGCGCGTATGCCCGACAAGCAGGGACTGACCGCGCTTGTCAGCCTCTCGCATCTCGATCCGGAAACGGAAGCCTATCTCGCCAAACTCACCATTGCTGGGCGGTCGAGTGTCGGCTCGTCAGTCAAATTCGTTGCCCTCGCCAAAGGCGAAGCCGACATCTATCCGCGCTTCGGCCCCACCATGGAATGGGACACCGCTGCCGGCCAAGCCGTGCTCGAAGCCGCGGGCGGCAGGCTCGTCACCTTGAGCGGCGACCCGCTACGCTACGGCAAGACCGAGCAGGGCTTACGTAATCCGGGCTTCATCGCTTGGGGTTTGCAAGCCGCTTGAAGCACCTTTTAGTAATAGTTTAGGCAAATCATAGAGACCCTGAGCGAAGCCCCCGTGTAGGCCAGCCATCCGGCTTCGGCTTGTGAGGCAAGTCATGCATCTCAGAGTCTCCGTTGCTGCCGCGATTGCGGCGATCCTCCTTGTCTTGACCCTTGGGCCCTGTTTCGCCCAGTCCGACGGGCCGATGGTCATAACGCCGCAGCCCGATCCGAATCGGCCTTACGCGGCGCCGCCAAGCCAGGGCCAATACGATTCGGGCTCCCCGGGCCAACCCTATGAGCCGGCCCCCAGCTCCGACACCTCGATGCAGTCTGACGGCGGAAGCCAGAGCAGCTTCTCGGTCGACGAAATCAAAGGCGCCGGCCACCGATTCTTCGGCGAGGTGTCGATGGACCTTGCACGGGTCATTGAATATGCCTTCCAGCGCGCCGGCAGGCCGAACGGCTATATTCTTGGCGAGGAAGCCGGAGGCGCCTTTATCGCCGGGCTGCGCTATGGCGAAGGCACGCTTTACACCAAGGATGCAGGCAATCACCGGGTGTTTTGGCAAGGTCCTTCGGTCGGTTACGATTTCGGCGCCGAAGGTTCCAAGACCATGGTGCTGGTCTACGATCTCTACAGCCCGAGTGAGATCTTCAGCACCTATCCTGGGGTCGACGGTTCGGCCTATTTCATCGGCGGGGTGGGCATTACTTTCCTCGCCCGCAACCATGTGCGGCTCGCTCCCATCCGCTCGGGCGTTGGTTTGCGGCTCGGCGCCAATGTTGGCTATCTGAAATATACTCGCGAGCCCACCTGGAATCCGTTCTAGTTTGGCGGTAAGGAAGCCGGGCGGAACTTTGAGGCCCTTCGAGCGGTTGCGCCCCATTGGCGCCGGGTTTCCGCTTGAGTCTTTGCCCATAGGGCTTAGGCCCATGGGATTCAAGGGCCGCTTGACCGGGGAGCGCTGATTTCGATGATCAACGCGTTGATGTTCGGAGCCCTTGGCTTCTTCTTGGGATGCCTGCTTGCGCTCATGCTCGCGCCCCCGCTGTGGAACCGGGCGGTAAAGCTCACCACCCGCAAGCTGGAAGCCACCATGCCGATGTCGCTCAACGACATCCAGGCCGACAAGGATCAGCTGCGTGCCGAATTCGCCATCGAGCTGCGGAAAGTCGAGGTGGCGCTGGACAAGGCCAAGGAGAAGGCCACCCGAGAGCTGATCGAGGCGAACAAGCGCCGCGTCGAGATCTCCATGCTGAACACCGACCTCGCCACGGTCAATGGGCAACTGCAGGAGAACGAGAACGCCAATCGGGTGCTGCAACAGACCATCAAGCGCCGCCTGCCCGACCTCGATACCAGGCTGAAGGCCGCCAAGAAGGCGCTCGCCGAGCTGGAGCAGGTCAACGGCGAGCTGCGCGCCACAGTCGCTTCTCAATCCGACGCGCTGAAGACCGCGCGCACGACCTTGCATAATCAGCGCTCCGACATCGAGCGCCTACGTATGGCGCTGGAGGCCGGCGGAGGCGGAGGCATGCGCGGCGGCAAGGCCGATGCCCGCACCCTCGCCGAGAGCCAGCGGCTGACCGCCGAACTTTCCAAGGTCCAGGAGCAGCTTGACCGCGCCAGGACCAGCGCGGAGGAGAACCTGCTGCTCCGCCGCGAGCTGAGCAAGCTCGCCTCGCAGATCCTTGGCGTGGCGCGGTCGCAAGGCATGGCCCAGGTGCAACCGCCACGCATGGTCGTCGAAGTGACTCAGGCCTATGTCGAGCCGAGTGCGATCAACGAGCTGCAAGCGCCGCAAGAAGAGCGCGAGCAAGAGGAGCAGTGGAAACCGGCGCATGCCGGAAATGGCGCCGCGCATGAGCCTGAGACAGAGAACGCCGGGCCCGAGTTGGACGCCATGGCCCAAGGCATGGCCCAGGCCGCGGCCGAGACCGCCGAGGAGCCTGCCGAAGCGGAAGAGGACGTCGACAGCGAAGCCGAGGAGGCGAAAAGCTCGTTTGCCAGACGCTTCGTCGCGCGCCGGGAAGCGCGCCGTGCCCGCAAGTCCGGCGGCGGCAGCCTGAGCGCCAGACTGAGAGGCCTGGTCGACGGCTAAGCGACTCTGATCTTCAAGTCTGAAGGAAGTCCCGCGCGCCGCCTTCGAGCCTGAGCGCCGTCAGCCGCCCGGTGAAGCAGGCACCTGTATCGATACCAATGCGGTTCGATCGCGTCACCGGTTCCTTCCCCGGCGTATGTCCATGCACCACGATCTTACCGAACGGCTCGGCGTGGTTGAGGAATGGGCCCCTGATCCAGATAAGATCGGCTTCGCTCTGTGCATCCAGCGGCGTCCCCGGCTTTACGCCCGCATGCACGAACAGATAGTCGCCGAACGCCACGCTGAGCTTCAGCGACCTGTAGAACTCAAGATGCGCCTCGGGCATCACTTCGTACAGCGCCTGGCGCCATAACTCGGCTGGGGCGCCGAGCCGGGCGAGCCGATCGGTGTCGACGCCGTAGGATCGCATCGTCGCATCGCCGC
>JBAUOI010000553.1:0-4355 GCA_049579665.1 Methyloceanibacter sp. | reverse complement strand
CACCCGCGCCATTCGGTCCCCCTAACGTTCTCCTGCTTCGAGCCGGAGAAGTTGCCGCATCTCCGAATCGCCCTCATCTCATCAGAATCGATGATGGCGTCGTCTGTCCAGAGGAAAGCTGTGGAAAGTCGGTTAATACCCCGTTGACAGCGAGGGACTCTAACCGGCGCCCAGGGTCTTTGTGACGATCTCGTAGCTGTCGGTCGACAGCTGTTTGGCGGCGAGGTCCTCGAGCACCGCCTTGGCGCGGGCCTGTCTTTTCGGCTCCAAAATCCGCCAACTCTCGAAGGCGCCGAGCAGCCGCGCCGCCACATGCGGGTTGAAACTGTCGATCTCGAGCGCCTGCTCAGCGAGGAGCTGGAAGCCTCCGCCGTCAGCGCGGTTGAAGCCGGTAGGATTGGCGTGGGCGAAGCTGCCGAGCAGCGCGCGGATGCGATTTGGATTCTTCAGCGAGAATTTCGGGTGGGCGAGGAGTTTGCGCACGGTCTCGATCGAATCGCGCCGCACCGCGCGTGCCTGCACGGCGAACCATTTGTCGAGCACCAGCGGCTCCTCCTGCCAGCGCGCATAGAAGTCGGCGAGCGCCGCGTCGCGGGCCGGAACATCGCGGTGCGAGAGGATGGACAGCGCCGTGATGGCGTCGGTCATGTTGGAGGCTTCGCCGTAGTGTCGCTCGGCGCGGGCGATCTCCGCCGCCTCGCCGGTCGCCACGAGCAGATCGAGCGCGGCGTTGCGTAAGGCGCGCTTGCCGGCGCTTTCGGGATCGGGCGAATAGGGGCCGGTTGGGGCAGAGCCCTCATAGAGCTCGGCCAAGGTCTCCCCGATCTCAGTCCCGATCGCGGCGGCCAAAGTCTCGCGCGCCTCGCGCACGGCATCGGTATCGACGTCGCGGGCGAGCTCGCGCGCGATGTCGGACTCGCTCGGTAGCTTGAGGAACTCGGCGCGATAGGCCGGGCGCAGCGCGTCCTCGCGCGCGGTGGCGGCAAGCGCCTGCGCGAGACGCGCGGCGTCCATACCCTTCACGGCCTCGGCAGCGCCGCGCGCCGCCTTGGTGAGAAGGGTGGTGGCGTAGGTCTGCGCCGCCTGCCAGCGATTGAACGGGTCGCTGTCATGCATCATCAGGAACTCGATCTTGTCAGGCTCGAGATTGACGGTGAGGCGGACCGGTGCCGAGAAGCTGCGCAGCAGCGAGGGCGTGGGCGGCGAGGGGATGTCGCGGAACTCGAACACCTGCTCGCGCTCGGTCACTTCGAGCAATCCGTCGGTCAAGGCCGCGCCGCCGTCGAGTTTCAAGGGCAGCTCGTCGCCATTGGCGCCGATCAGCCCGACCTTGAGCGGGATCAGCATCGGCTCCTTCTTGGTCTGGCCTGGAGTCGGCGGAACGACCTGACTCACCGAGAGCCGCGCCGTCTTGGCGTGCGGATCGTAATCGAGCGAGCAGGCAAGCTCGGGCGTGCCGCTTTGCGTGTACCACAGCATGAATTGCGAGAGATCGCGGCCCGACACGTCGGCCATCGCCTCGACGAAATCCTCGACCGTGACCGCTTCGCCGTCATGCCGCTCGAAATAGAGGTCGAGTCCCTTGCGGAAGTCGTCGCGACCGAGCAGCGTCTGCAACATGCGGCAGACCTCGGCGCCCTTCTCGTAGACGGTCGAGGTGTAGAAGTTGTTGATCTCGATAAAGGAGCCGGGCCGCACCGGGTGCGCCAGCGGACCCGCGTCCTCGGGGAACTGATTGGTCTTCAACGCCCGCGTATCGACGATGCGCTCGACCGGGCCTGAGCGGATGTCGCCGGTGAATTCCTGGTCGCGAAACACGGTCAGGCCTTCCTTCAGGCAGAGCTGGAACCAGTCGCGGCAGGTGACGCGGTCGCCGGTCCAATTGTGGAAATATTCATGCGCGATCACGCTCTCGATCGAGGCATAGTCGGCGTCGCTCGCTGTGTCCGGGCGGGCGAGCACCAGCTTGTCGTTGAAGATGTTGAGTCCCTTGTTCTCCATCGCCCCCATGTTGAAATCGCTGACGGCGACGATGTTGAACACGTCGAGATCGTATTCGCGGCCGAACCGCTCCTCGTCCCAGCGCATGGCGCGTTTCAGCGATTCCATGGCCCAGGCGCAGCGATCCTCCTTGCCGGGCTCGACATAGATGGCGAGCGCCACGTTACGGCCTGAGCCGGTGACGAAGCTGTCCGGTACGCAAGCAAGATCGCCGCCGACCAGCGCAAACAGATAAGACGGTTTGGGGAAGGGGTCGTGCCAGACGGCGAAGTGCCGGCCGGTGCCGGGAATGTCGCCTTGCGCAACCGGATTGCCGTTCGACAGCAGCACCGGGGTCGAGGCGCGGTCGGCCTCGATGCGCACGGTGTAGACGGCGAGCACGTCGGGCCGGTCGATAAAATAAGTGATCCGGCGGAAGCCTTCGGGCTCGCATTGGGTGCAATAGGTGCCGCGCGAGCGATAGAGGCCGGAGAGCGCGGCGTTGGCGTCGGGATCGCACAGCGTCACGATCTCGAGCGTGAAAGGCTTGGCGGGGACCGCGGCGATCGAGAGCGACGTCTCGCCCGGCGTATAGTCCTTCGGCGAGAGCGGCTTGCCGTCGAGCGCAAGGCTTTGCAGCTTGAGGCTCTCGCCGTCGAGCACGAGCGGGCGGCCGCCGGTCGCCACCTTGGGGTTCGGCCGCAAGCGGAGCTTGGAGGCGATGCGCGTCGCCTTCGGCTCGAGCGAGACGTCAAGCTCGACCTCCTCGATAAGATAATCGGGGGGCGAGTAATCTTTCAGGAGTTTGGCTTTGCGACCGGACTGTTGCATGGCGGCGAATTGATCCTTTCGCCGTCGCTCTTAGAGAGCTAAGCGCGCGCTGCCAAGCCCGGATATTTTTGTGACGGTTTCGGCTACTGGGAGACTTCGCTGATGATGCGGCGGGCGATCTGCGCGAGCTTGGTCAGGTCGTCGCTCAGATTCTCCGGCTCCTGGTCGGCATATTCGACGAATTCCTCCAGCAGCTTCATGAAGATCGGCGCGCGCACGATGACCTCGGCCTGGCGCTCGATGCGATAGGGATCGAGATCGTATTCGGCGCCCGGGACGCGCCAGCCGCCCCAGTCGCGCTCGGTGGTCACGACCATCGGGTGCGTGCCGGGGTGAGGGTGGTGCCCGCACTGCTCGGCGCTCTTCCAGCGTTTGTGGCCGCGCAGGATGCGCCAGGCGCCGCCGAGGCCATTCGCGGCGTTGGCCTGGAGCGCGGAGGACTCCTCCTCGAGCTCCTCTTGCGCGAACTCGCGACCCATGCCGCAATCGTAGCCGATCTTGATCGGCTCCTCGCAGCCTTTCACCCATTGCGGCACCACGGCCTCGACATGGGCCCAGGTGCCGACCGGCTTCACGAACACGCGCTGCGACTTGTGATACTTGGCTTTTGCCATGATTGACGTCCCTGCTTGGGAGCCGAAACTCCGGGGCGGACGCTAGGGAAGAAATGTTAAAATTTGGCCCCCTGCGAGCGGCGAGGAGGCCAAGAGGCGACGACAAGCCCGGGAGTTGAGAGCCCCGATGAAGGCCGCCCAAATTCCCTTGGGGTTAGTTCTTGCCGGGGGAGGCCATGGCGTCCTTCTGAGCGGTGCGCGTGCCTTCCCAGTCGATATGGTACTTGTCGCCGGCGGTGAAGTAGCCCGAGTAGGTGCCTTCGCCTTCGCTTCCGGCCAATGCGCCGGTTCCAGCGACGATGGCATAAGTGCCCTTCATAGTCGTGTTCGGCTTTCCGTCCTTCATGGTGGTGGTAACCGTCCCCTCGAACCTGACGATCTGCTGGTCGGAACTCTTGCTGAAGATCACATAGCCTTGCTGCGGCCCGTTGCCCTGGCGCAGGTCGGCGATCTCCCGTTCGATCACCGAGAAGCCGTCAAGCGGTCCACCGGTACTGGTGGCGCTCCCGCTGGCGTCGACCAACACCAGGACGTGACCGTCTTGATCCGGGATAGGTTGGGCGTCGCGCTTGACATAGACGGCATCGAAGCTGCCGGAGTCCTTGACCTTGTCGGCGAATGCGCCCGTGGCGCTCAAGCCGACGATCGCCAGCGCGGCGACGAGTGCAATAGATCGCATGAATGTGTGCATGGTGTTTCCTCCTCCGACGCAGGGTCTCCGGATTGGTTACCCTTCGGCGCGTCTCGCGCCATGTGTGACGATAGGGAGGGGACCGCATGGGGTCCTGAAGGAGCTCTGAAATTTTCTGAATTGAGCCACTGACCGAGTGCGCGCTAAGGGCACCGGCACCATCTTGCCCACCACTAAGTCGGCTGGCATTCGATCCGTGATTGGATATGACAGGCTGGAAGGCAGTCGCGCACTTGCCG
>JBAUOI010000552.1:0-1730 GCA_049579665.1 Methyloceanibacter sp. | reverse complement strand
CTGCTTAAGGGCGTAAAAGGTTAAGGCGTGATGGCAGACCCTTTCGGCGATCAGGATCAGGGCCCAGGCGGCGCAAGCAAGCGTCCGGCCCAGACCATCGAAGGCACCGCGACCGAGATCACAGAAGACCCCGCCAGCGAAGGCGAGGCGCCCCCCGAGACGAAGGCGAGCGAAGATCGCCTGACCGAAGACACGGCCGATGCGGCCGAAGCGAAGGCGCTACCGCCCACCCAAGCCAGCATTCCTGAATTGAAAAGCTTCGTCACCCATCTCGCCGCGGGCATGCTTGGCGGCCTGATCGGCGTTATCGGTCTCGCTCTGGCCTGGGGCGGCTTTGGCGGCGGCGGGACTAGCGAGCCACAGCCGGACATTGCCGCGTTGGAAGCGCGCATCACGCAGATCGAATCCGTCAAACCCGCATCCGGCGATGCCGAGGCGCTGGCGCAACTCAAGGCCCAGGTCGAGGCCTTGGAGACCGGCGTCAAGGAAACCTCGCCGAAGCTTGCCGATCTTTCCGACCGGGTCGCGCAGCTCGAGGCGTCGCTCAAGGCCATTTCCCAATCGGCGAGCGAAGGCGGCTCCGTCGCGTCGGCCGCGGCCATTGCCCAACAGATCGCCGAGGCCGAGCAGCGGCTCGACGCCAAGATCGCCGAGGCGCTGGCCAAGGCCGAGGCGGGTAACGCCTCCGCGTTGCAAGCGATGCAGAGCGAGATCGCCGAGCTCAAGGCCAAGATCGGCGCGCTCGCCGAAGCCGAGCTTGGGACTGGAGAGAGCTCAGCGACAGGCCCCGAGCTGACCGCTCTCACCGAGCGCCTTGCCAAGCTCGAGGCGGCGCTTCCTGAGCTTGCCGCAGCCATCGGCAAGGAGAATGACGGCGCGAAGGCGGCGGCGGCCGCCATCGCCTTCGCCAATCTGCGGGCGGCGGTCAGCGACGGACGCCCTTACGCCGCCGAGCTCGACACGATCACCGCGCTCGCCCCTTCGGTCGGCGATCTCGGCGTTCTGCCGGCCTATGCCGAAAAGGGCATCCCCACCGTGCCGGAGCTTGCGCGCTCCTTTGCGATCGCCGAGGAAGGCGCGACGGTGGCGACCGCGCCGTCTTCCAGCGGCTCGATCGTCGATACGCTGATGGCGAGCGCGCAGTCTCTGGTGACGATCAAACGCATCGACGAGCCCACGACCGGCGAGGGTCCGGGCACGGCAATGGCAAGAGCCAAAGCCGCGTTGGATAAAGGCGACCTGGCCGCGGCCGTAAAGGAGATCGAGACGCTCGACGGCAAGCCGCGCGAGGCCTTCTCAGCCTGGCTCGGTCAGGCGCATGCGCGGCTCAGCGCCGATGAGACGCTCATCCAGCTCGAAAGCGCCCTGCTCGTCTCCGTCGGCAGCAACGCTTCAGCCCCGCGACAGTAATCTCGATGACCCGCATACTCGTTTTCACCTTCTGTGTCATTGCCGCGGCGGCCGGGCTTGCCTGGTTCGCCGACCGGCCGGGCAGCGTGACGGTCGAATGGCTCGGCTATCAGGTCGAGACATCCGCCTTTGTCGGCGCGCTGGCGATTGCCGCATTGGTCGTGCTGCTGATCCTAGCTTGGGCGGTGCTGCGTTATCTGTTTACGCGCCCTGCGGCGATAGCGGCCCATGTGCGCGAGCGGCGGCGGCAGCAGGGTTATGACGCGCTGTCGCGCGGGCTGCTCGCCATCGGCGTCGGCGACCGCACGCAGGCGCAACGC
>JBAUOI010000551.1:0-9898 GCA_049579665.1 Methyloceanibacter sp. | reverse complement strand
CGACGGCTATGTCGGCTACATGCCGAGCGACGGGCTCAGCCGCAACATCGTCGCGCCGACGCATCGGATCGCGGCTTTGCGCACTTATGTCTATCCCGAGCCCGACGGCAAGACGCCCCCGCTGTCTTTGCTCAGCCTCAACGCGCTGGTCACCGTTGCCGAGCCAGGCGGCAAGTTTCTCGCGCTTGCGGGCGGTGGCTATGTGTTTGCCGGCCATGCCGTTAAACTCGACGAGACCGCGCCGGATTTCGTCGCTGTCGCCGAAAGCTTTCTCGGCACGCCCTATCTGTGGGGCGGACGGACCAGCATCGGGCTGGATTGCTCAGGCCTGGTGCAGCTCTCGCTTGAAGCCGCGGGTCATGCGGCGCCGCGCGACGCCGACATGCAAGCGGCCGAGCTCGGGCACGTCATCGACTGGCGGAAAACCAAGCTCCACCGCGGCGATCTCGTATTCTGGGACGGCCACGTGGGCATCATGACGAGCGAGAAGGATTTCCTGCACGCCAACGCTTTTCACATGGCGGTCGAGACGGAGCCATTCGCTCGTGCGCGAAAGCGTATCAAGGATGTGGGCTATGTGGTTACCTGCGTGCGGGGGCTCCGGGGTCCTCGCAAGCCGCCGCAGCAACGCAAAACTAAATGACGTGGAACAGATAGAGCAAAATGATGATCGGGATTGGAATTCCGACCAACCACAACAGGACTCCACGCATGGCACGTTCTTCCGTGTTTCGGGGGTGACTAACGACTGCCCCTTACAACGTGCAGGCCCGGCCGGAGTTCCAACGATCCGCTAAGTCGCGACCGCGCCGGGGCGTGTGGCTTCGAGCTCGAAGGCCGCCGCAAGCAGCGCCTTGGTGTAGTCCGTCTTCGGGTGCGCGAATACCGTCCGCGACGGTCCTTGCTCCACCACCTTCCCTTGGCGCAGCACGATGATCGAATTGGCGAGCGCGCGAATGACCTTCAGATCGTGGCTGATGAACAGATAAGCGAGCTTGTGGCGGCGCTGTAGCTCACGCAGCAGATCGACGATCTGCGCCTGCACCGAGACGTCGAGCGCAGAGGTCGGCTCGTCGAGAATCAGGAATTTCGGTTCGAGCACGAGCGCCCTGGCAATGGCGATGCGCTGGCGCTGGCCGCCTGAGAATTCATGCGGATAGCGATCGCGCATCGCCGGATCGAGCCCGACCTCTTTCAGCGCGCGGGCAACCCGAGTGTTCCGTTCGTCACGCGAGAGCCCGGGACTTTGGATGGCGAGGCCCTCCTCGATGATCTGTCCGATCGAAAAGCGGGGCGAGAGCGAGCCGTATGGATCCTGGAACACGATCTGCATGTGCCGCCTGAGCGGGCGCATGCGCTTGGAGTCGTAGCCGTCGATGCGGTCGCCCAGATAGACAATGGGGCCCTCGCTCGACACCAGCCTGAGCAGCGCCAGCCCGAGCGTCGTCTTGCCGGACCCCGACTCGCCGACCACGCCGAGCGTCTGGCCCTCCTTGACGGCGAGATCGATCCCATCGACCGCCTTGATATGCCCGACCACATGCCTGAGAAAGCCGCGCTTGATCGGGAACCACACGCGCAGATCCTTGGCTTCGAGGATGGTTTTCGCCTTGGGGTCGGCCGGCGGCGGCGAGCCTTTCGGCTCTGAGGCGATCAGGTGCTTGGTATAGGGGTGCTGCGGCTTGGCGAAGAGCTGCCGCGTCTCGCCCCGCTCGACGATCTCGCCGTTATTCATGACGCAGACCCTGTCGGCCATCTTGCGCACAATGCCGAGGTCGTGGGTGATCAGCAGCATGGCCATGTTGAACTCGGCCTTGAGCTTGAGCAAGAGGTCGAGGATCTGCGCCTGGATTGTCACGTCGAGCGCGGTGGTGGGCTCATCGGCGATCAGCAGGTCAGGCTCGTTGGCGAGCGCCATCGCGATCATCACCCTCTGCCGCTGCCCGCCGGACAGCTGGTGCGGATAGGAATTGAGCCGCCCTTCGGGGTCGTCGATGCCGACCTTCCTGAGCAGGTCGAGCACGCGCTCGCGCGCGGCCCGGTCCGACAGCCCGCGATGGATCTTCAACACCTCGCCCACCTGGGTCTCGATGGTGTGCAGCGGGTTGAGCGAGGTCATCGGCTCCTGGAAGATCATGGAGATCTTGTTGCCTCTGATCTTGCGCAAGCTTGGCTGCGGCAGCGACAGAAGGTTCTCGCCGTTGAACAGGATCTCGCCCGAAGGGTGCGAAGCGGCGGGGTAGGGCAGAAGCTTGAGGATCGATAGCGCCGTCACCGTCTTGCCCGAGCCCGACTCGCCCACCAGCGCGACCGTCTCGGCGTGGCCGATGTCGAACGACACGTTTCTGACGGCATGCGTGATCCTGTCGCCCGAGCGGAAATCGACCGACAAATCCTCGACCGCTATGAGTGGCGTGTCGCCCATTCCCTCTCCTCAGCCTCCGGCGTCGGCGCAGATGCCGCGTTCGATCTCGACGGTGGCGTGGTCGAGCCCGAAATGCTCCTTGAGCCGCGCCTTGATGCTCTTGACGATGGCGTCCGAATCGTCGGTCTCGCCGATGCAGGCATGCAGCGTCACCATGCGCCGGCTTTGCGTGATCGACCAGACATGCACATGGTGCACCTCCGCGACGCCTGTGACATTGGCGACGAGGTCGGGGCCGATGGCCCGCGTGTCGAGTTCGCCGGGCGCGCCTTCCAGCAGGATGTGCCCGGCATCCGCCGTCACCCGCCAGCCGCTCTTGACGATGATGAGCGCGACGACGATCGACAGCAGCGCATCGATCGGTGTCCAGCCGGTCAACAGGATCACCGCACCCGCCGCGAGTGCGGCCACTGAGCCGAGCAAATCGCCGAGCACGTGAATGGCCGCGCCGCGAATGTTGAGATTCTCGCGGTCGGCGCCTTGCAAGAGCCGGAAGGCGGCGATGTTGACGAGCAGTCCGAGCGCGGCAATCACCACCATGATGCCGCCGGAGACTTGCGTCGTCGTCATCAGCCGCTCGATCGCCTCGTAGACGATCCAGGCGGCGATGGCGAACAGCGCGAGGCCGTTGGTGAAGGCGACCAGCACCTGGAAGCGGTCGAAGCCGTAAGTGCGCCGCCAATCGGCCGGCCGGCGCGATAGCCGAAATCCGAACCAGGCGAGAGCGAGCGAGGCGAAGTCGGTGAGCATATGGCCGGCGTCGGCGATCAGCGCCAGCGATCCGGCGGCGATACCGCCAGCCACCTCGGCGAACATGAAGGCCCCGGTCAGCGCCGCGGCAAGCCCCATCCGCCGCTCGTTGTTGGCGTGGGCCGCGCCGTGGCCGTGGCCGGCATGGCTATGGCTTGCGTGGCTGTGATTATACGAAGGCGAGCCGTGCATCGTGCCTCACGCCAAGGTCTTGCGCGGGTCGAGCGCGTCGCGCACCGCCTCGCCGATGAAGATCAGCAGGCTGAGCATGATGGCGATGACGAAGAACGCGGTCAGCGCGAGCCATGGCGCCTGGAGATTGTCCTTGCCTTGCTGCAACAGCTCGCCGAGCGAGGGCGAGCCCGGCGGCAGCCCGAAGCCGAGAAAGTCGAGCGAAGTCAGCGTGGTGATCGATCCGTTCAAGATGAACGGCACGAAAGTCAGCGTCGCCACCATGGCGTTCGGCAAGAGGTGCCTGAAGATGATCTTGCCGTTCGACAGGCCGAGCGCGCGGGCGGCGGTGACATATTCGAGGTTGCGGGCGCGCAGGAACTCCGCGCGCACCACACCGACCAGAGCGACCCAGGCAAAGGCGAGCTGAATGCCGAGCAGGATCCAGAAGCCGGGGGTGATGACCGCGGCGACAATGATCAGGAGATAGAGCGTCGGCACGCTGGTCCAGATTTCGATGAAGCGCTGGAACAGCAGATCGGTCCAGCCGCCGAAATAGCCTTGCAACGCGCCGGCGGCGACGCCGATGATCGAGGCGAACACGGTGAGGGTGAGGCCGAACAGCACCGACAGACGGAAGCCGTACAGCACGCGGGCGATGACGTCGCGCCCCTGGTCGTCGGTGCCGAGCCAGTTCCATTCGAGGTTGGCGTCGCACGGATGGAAGCCACGCTCGACCGCGAGCTTGCAGTCCTCCTCGGTGAGCATCCAGGTGGGCTTCACCGGAAATGCCATCGGCGGGTTCTTGTTTTGCGTGTTGTAGGAGAAGCGGATTGGCGGCCAGAGCACCCATCCGCCGCTCTTGGCGATCATCTCCTTTACCGCAGGGTCGCGATACTCGGCTTCGGTCTCGAAGATGCCGCCGAACGCCGTTTCGGGATAAGCCTTGAAGATCGGACAATAGAGTTGGCCGTAATATTTGACCAGGATCGGCTTGTCGTTGGCGATGAATTCCGAGCCGAGGCTGATGGCGAAAAGGAAGAGGAACAGCCACAACGACCAGAAGCCGCGCCGGTTGAGCTTGAACACCTCCCAGCGGCGGCGCTGCAAGGGCGAGAGCCAGAGCTGCCGCGACTGCGGCCCCACGGCCGTTGCCGTCTCGATGATCGCTGTGTCGGTCGGCGCGTCCATGCGGCAATCACACTTCGCGAGTCTCGAAATCGATGCGCGGATCGACCCACATATAGATGAGGTCGGAGAGGAGATTTACGGCCAGTCCCATCAAGGAAAAGATGTAGACGGTGGCGAACACCACGGGATAGTCGCGGTTGACCAGCGACTCGAAGCTGAGCAGTCCGATTCCTTCCAGGCTGAAAATCGTCTCGATCAGCAGCGAGCCGGCGAAGAAGGCGCCGATGAACGCGCCGGGAAAGCCGGCAATGACGATCAGCATCGCGTTGCGGAACACATGCCCGTACAGCACTTGATGCTCGGTCAACCCCTTGGCCTGCGCCGTCATCACATATTGCTTTCTGATCTCCTCGAGGAACGAGTTCTTGGTCAGGAAGGTCGTCGTTGCGAAGGCCGACAGCGCCATGGCGATCAGCGGCAGCGTCAGGTGCCAGAAATAATCGGCGATCTTCGAATACCAGGGCAGCTCAGACCAATTCTCCGATATCAGCCCGCGTAACGGGAAGATCTGGAGGAACGACCCGCCGGCGAACAGCACGATCATGAACACGGCGAACAGAAAGCCCGGAATGGCGTAAGCGACGATGATCACCGCGCTGGTCGACACGTCGAAGCGGGAGCCGTCGCGCACCGCCTTGCGGATGCCGAGCGGAATCGAGATGGCGTAGGAGAGCAGCGTCATCCACAGCCCGAGCGAAATCGACACCGGCAATTTCTCGCGGATGAGATTGAGCACGCTGGTGTCGCGGAAATAGCTCTCGCCGAAATCGAAGCGGAGATAGTTCCACAGCAGCAGGCCGAACCGCTCATAGGCGGGTTTATCGAAGCCGAATTGCTTCTCAAGCATGGCGATGAATTCGGGGTCGAGCCCTTGCGCGCCGCGATATTTCGATGGCGCCGACACATCGCCGGGGATGCCGCCTTGGCCCGGTTTTCCCGCGAAATCGCCGCCGCCGCCGCTGAAAGTCGCCGTGGCGCCCGGGTCCGTGCCGCTGAGCTTGGCGATCAGCTGCTCCACCGGGCCGCCGGGCGCGAATTGCACCATGACGAAGGTCAAGAGCATGATGCCGAGCATGGTCGGCACGATCAGCGCGATGCGGCGAAGAATATAGGCTGTCATTGCGTTCGGGCGGACCTTCTCCGTCGCACAAACAAGTAAACCGCGAGCGCGATCCCGATCAGGGCGGCGATGATCGCCCACGGGCGCCGTGAATTCGGCTGTTCCGCCGCCGCCTCGGGTGTGCTCGCGACGTTTGCCGTCAGTTTGGCAGCTTTGGCCTCGTCATACCACCACGTGTCCAGAATGCCGCGGTCGAAACGGGGCTTGGTCTCGGGCCGCGAGAACCTGTCCCAATAGGCGATATTGTTGGATGCTTTATACCAATGCGGCACCCAATAATGGCCCGCCCGCAGCACGCGATCGAGCGCGCGCGCGGCCGTATTGAGCTCATCGCGGCTCTTGGCGGCGATCACCCGCTCGATCAGCGCGTCGACCGCCGGATCGGAGATGCCGGCAAGATTGAGCGAGCCGTCCATCTTGGCGGCGGCCGAGCTGAAATAGCTGCGCAGCTCCACGCCGGGGGTGTTGCGCATCTGATAGCGCTCGGTGGTGATGTCGAAATCGAAATCCTTGAGGCGCTGCTGATATTGCGCGGGATCGACCATGCGGATGCTGGCATCGATGCCGAGCAGCTTGAGGTTCTTCACGTAGGGCGCGGCGATCCGCTCGAAGGCCTGCTCGAACATCAGGATCTCGAGCTTGAGCGGGGTGCCTTGCGCGTTGACGCGGACGCCGTTCTTGATCGTCCAGCCCGCCTCGTCGAGCAGCTTGCCGGCCTTTTGCAGCAGGGTGCGGTCCTGGCCCGAGCCGTCGCTCTTGGCGGGAAGATAGGCCGGCCCGAGCGCCTCCTCCGACACAGGTGCCCCCAAGCCGGTCATGAGCGTGCGCTCGGCCTCCGAGGGCTCGCCTTCCGCCTTCATCGCCGAGTTCTCGAAGAAGCTCTGGGTTCGCTCGTACAGCCCGTAAAACATATTGCGGTTGGACCACTCGAAATCGAAAGCGAGCTCGAGCGCTTGCCGCACAAGCGGGTCCTTAAACTCGTCGCGCCGCGTATTGAGGAAGAAGCCTTGCGTGCCCGACGGCGTCTCGTCGGCAAGCACTTCCTTCTTCACCTTGCCGGCGCGGATCGCCGGGAAGTCGTATTCGGTCGCCCAGACTTTCGAGGTAAACTCCTCGCGGAAATCGTAGGCGCCGGCCTTGAACGCCTCCATCGCCGGCGTGCGGTCGCGGAAATATTCGAAGCGGATCTTGTCGAAGTTCCATCGCCCGCGATTGACCGGCAGGTCCTTGGCCCAATAGTCGGGATTGCGGCGATAGGCGATGCTGCGCCCTTGCGCGATCTTGTCGACGAGATAGGGGCCAGAGCCGAGCGGCGGGTCGAGCGTTGTCTCCTCGAAAGGCCGCGTCGCGTAATAGGCCTTGGAGAAGATCGGCAGCGTGGCGACGGTAAGCGGCAGGTCGCGCACCAGATCGCCGGTGAAGCTGTAGCGCACCGTATGCGGGTCGAGCGCCTCCGCCTTGACCACGTCTTGCAGCGTCTGATGGTAGATCGGGTGGCCTTTGCTCTTCAGCGTGTCGAAGGAGAACACCACGTCGTCGGCGGTGAGCGGTGTCCCGTCGGAGAACTTGGCTTCCGCGCGCAAATAGAACGTCACCGACTTGCCGTCATCGGCGACCTCGGCGCTCTCCGCCACCAGCCCATAGACCGCGTCGGGCTCGTCGGCTGCCGGGACCATCAGCGAGTCGAACAGAAGCTCGAGCCCCTGCGCGGCGTCGCCTTTCAGAATGTAGTTGTTCAGGCTGTTGAAGGTGGTGACGCCGCCCCAGCCGACCAGCGAGAAGGTGCCGCCTTTCGGCGCGTTGGGATCGGCATAGGCGAAATGCTCGAAATTGGCCGGGTAGGCGAGGTCGCCGAAGGCCGAGAGGCCGTGCTTCTTTTCAGCGGCGCCGGCCGGCGCGAGGAGGGCGAGAAGCAGGGCTGCGCCGCAAGCGAGTCCTTGCCATGACCGCCCCAGGCGCAGCATCAGTTCGACGGCCCCGGCAGCTTGCTCGCCAGCGAAGGGTCGGACCACCAGACTTGCAGGAAGCCCGGCGTCAGGCCCGGCAGCTGTTTGGGCTGGCCGTAGCGGTCCCAATAGGCGATCCGCACATTCGGCGAGTACCATTGCGGCACGACGAAATCGTTCCATTGCAGCGCCCGGTCGAGCGCGTTGGTTGCGGCCACCAGCTCGGCACGATCCTTGGCGAAGATCACGTGGTCGATCAGCTTGTCGATCGCCGGGCTCTTCACCCCGATCAGATTGGTGCTGCCTTCGCGGTCGGCCGATTCCGTGCCCCAGAAGTCGCGCTGCTCGTTGCCGGGCGAATCCGACTGGGCGAAATTTCCGACCACGATGTCGTAATCGAAGCCGTTCAGCCGCCGCGTATATTGCGCGGAGTCGACCATGCGGATCGTGCTCTTGATGCCGAGCCGGTCGAGATTCTGCACGTAAGGCTGCACGATGCGCTCGAACAGCGGCGAGTTGAGCAGGAATTCGACCTGCATCTTCTGGCCGGTCTGCACATTGGTCAGCACGCCGTTCTTGACCTCCCATCCAGCCTCTTTCAGCAGCACGACGGCCTGGCGCAGATTGTTGCGCAAATCCTCAGGCGTGGCGTTGACCGGATTGGCATGCACGTTGGTGAACACCTCGGGCGGGACGCCGTCCTTCACCTCGTTCAAAATCTCGAGCTCACGGCCCTCCGGCAGCTTCGGCGGCGCGGCCAGCTCTCCCCCCTGGAAATAGCTGCCGACCCGCGCATATTGTCCGTAGAACAGGTTCTTGTTCGCCCACTCGAAATCGAAGGCGAGATTGAACGCCTGCCGCACGCGCCGGTCGGCGAATTGCGGGCGCCTCAGATTGAGCACGAAGCATTGCATCGGCTGGGTGCGTTCGAGCGCCACCTCCTGCTTCTTGACCAGGCCGTTGCGCACGGCGGCGAAGTCGTAGGCCGTGGCCCAGTTCTTGGCGCTCGTTTCTTGCCAGTAATCGAGATTCCCCGCCTTGAAGCTCTCGAAGGCGACGGTCTCGTCGCGGTAATATTCGAAGCGGATCGTGTCGTAATTCCATTGCCCGGCGTTCACCGGCAGATCCTTGCCCCAATAATCCGTGACCCGCTCGTAAGAGATCGAGCGGCCGGGCTTCACCTCCTTGATGCGATAGGGGCCTGAGCCGAGCGGCGGCTCGAGCGTCGTCTTCATCGGATCGCGCTGATTGCCGTTCGCATCCTTCCCCGTCCACCAATGCTTGGGCAGGATGGTGAGCTGCCCCATGATCATCGGCAGCTCGCGATTGTTCTTCACATCGAAATAGAAGGTGACCTCGTTCTCGCCGGTCGCCTCGGCGCGCGTCACGTTCTTGTAGTAGAGGCCCATGCGCGGATTGGCGGCCTTGTTGGCGTCGAGGCTGAAGATGACGTCGTCGGGCGTGATCTTGGCGCCGTCATGCCAGCGCGCCGTGTCGCGAAGCTTGAAGGTGACCGAGGAATAGTCGGCGGGATAGGACGCCCATTCGGCGATCAACCCGTAGGAGGTCGACGGCTCGTCCAGGCTGTCGGCCATCAGATTCTCATAGATGAGACCGAGGCCGCCCGCCGTCTCGCCCTTGTAGAGAATCGGGTTGAGGCTATCGAAGCTGCCGATATCGGCCATGCGCACCAGCCCGCCTTTGGGTGCGTCGGGATTGACGAAGTCGAAATGCTTGAAGTCCGCCTTGTATTGCGGTTCGCCGATCAGCGACAGAGCGTGATGCTTGACGGGCGCATCCTCGGCCATGGCGGCCGGCAGTGGAAGCAGGGCGGCTAAGGCAATGGCAGTCCCCAGGCGAAGCAAGGTCATGATCGGCAAAAGAGCTCCATCTGAGTGGAAATTGCTTGCCGCGGCGCGGCTTAGCGGCAAGGGCCGAAGGCGCAAAAAGGCCGGCGGAGCCTAGCATGGCAGGCTCGCCGGCCAAATGAATTATCGGTCATGTCCGGCGCTCTGAGCGCCGGATTCCAGGACCTATTCGACGCCTTCGGGCTTGCCCTCCGGATACTCCGGCTGCGGCTGGTTGGCAGAGGGCGGCTCGCCCGCAGAAGACTCTGATGGGGGATTGTCCTCCGTCTCCTCGATGACCTTCTCGATCTCCTCGGGAACGGCGGAGTCGCTGGCCGCTGGCTCCTCCGCGGTCGGAGGCGCTGGCGTCTCGGCAGGCGGAGTGGCTTCGGCGGGCGGTGGCGTTGCTTCTGCCGGCGCAGGCGACTCGGGAGGCGCTGGCGTCTCG
>JBAUOI010000550.1:0-1707 GCA_049579665.1 Methyloceanibacter sp. | reverse complement strand
GGCCGCCTATCTCGGCAAGACGCGGCTGATCGACAATGTGCCGATGCCCCCGCCGGCCGCTACCAATCGATGAGACGAAGCTCGCGCAACTCTTCGCGCATGCCGGGCGGTATCGCCTCGGCGCAATTGGCAAATCCCTTGGCGTCTTTCGGCGCGTCGGCCGCCTCGAGATAGCGCCAGCCCTGGAAGGCGCGGCGAGGATGGGCGCGCGTGGCGACAAGCGCGCGGTCGAGCAGGATGCCGCAACACGCAGTACCGTCCTCCTTCATATCGGTCCTGAGATCGACGATGCGCTGCCGCACCAGGACGAAGCCCTTGATGACCCAATAGAGCGAGCCGCCGTCGAGAATCTCGTCGCGCCGCCGCGGCGTCTGTAGCGTGTGATGGCAAAGCTCCGGCGTCTTCCTTTCGCGTTTCAAGCGCTTCAGCCGCTCGTCCTGCCATTCGGCAAGCTCGTGGACAGTCTCGACGCCGACGCAAAGCTTGATGAGATGCACCGTCATTTGCCGTTCAATGCGCCATGAATAAGGGAATCGTCGCCTCTTCGAGCACCGTGAGCGTCACGCCGCCAAGGATAAACTCACGCCAGCGGGAATGATGGAAGGCGCCCATCACCATCATGTCGGCGGCAAGCTCCTTTGCGGTGGCGAGCAGCAACCGGCCTACGTCGCCCTCGGCGATCTTCACGCGCATCGCCTCGGCCTTCACCCCGTGTCGCTTCAGATGCGCGATCATGTCTTCGGTCAAAGGCGCGCGCTCCTCTTCGTCGTCGGCTGTGACCCCGACCAAAAGCACGACGCGGGCGGCCGGCTGGAGGAAGGTCAGCGCGTCGTTGATCGCCCGCGCCGCCTCCGCGCTTCCGTCCCACGCAGCGACGATGGTTCCTTTGAGCGCGAGCTTCTCCGGCGAAGCCGGCACGATGATGACCGGCCGCCCCGAAGCGAACAGGCAGCGTTCGACCAGCGCGTATTGTCCGATCAGCGGATCGCCATCGCGCGGCTGACCGAGAATGGCAAGGTCGACGTGCCGCGCGCCATGCGCGAAGTCATGCGGAAACTCCTCGCTCATGCCCTGCATCAGCCGCGCCTCGGCGCTCACGCCTTGCGTGGCGGCGGACGCCTTGAAGGCGTCGAGCGCGTTGGCGCTTTGCGTCTTCACGCTTTGCAACACTTCGGTCATGTCGGCGAAGCCGACATCGGCGCCATAGAGCGGAAGCAGCGCGGTCGGCGCGAAGGCCATGCCGATCAGATGCGCGCCGTGCTGCTTGGCGAGCGCCACCGCGAAGGTCACGCGCGCCTTGGTGGCCTCTGTCCCGTCGACATAGACGGCAATGTCGTTAAGTCCCATCGCCCCACCTACCCGCCACGATCTTGCGCGCCCGGCGTTTCCGATCACGGACAGTTGACAGACCCGTGAAGGGGGTCAAGTGCGCAAAGCACGAAGCTTTGAACAGGAGTGACGCAATCTTCCCCGAAATGAGGGCTATAGCTCGCTTGGCGGCTCTCCGCCACGAATGCCTAGAACTCATGCACAGGAGAGGAAAATGAAGCTCAACCAGAAGTCTGGTGCTAAAATTGCCATGACCGCAGCGGCCCTCGTCGTTTCCGGTGTGGCGCTGATCGGCTCGGCCTATGCCGCCGAAGGCATTCCGGGACGCTGCTTCGGCGTCAACGGCTGCGCCGGCAAGGGCGCTTGCAAGAGCACCAA
>JBAUOI010000549.1:0-1527 GCA_049579665.1 Methyloceanibacter sp. | reverse complement strand
CGGTCAGATTGCGCGCGGCGAGTTTCTCCGGATCGAGCCATATGCGCATCGAATAATCGCGCGCGCCGAAGATGGTCACATTGCCCACGCCGTCGATGCGGGCGAGCACGTCCTTCACGTGCAGCGTCGCGTAGTTGGAGATGTAGAGCAGGTCGCGCGAGGCGTCAGGCGAAGACAGATGGATCACCATCATCAGGTCCGGCGACTGCTTCACCACCGTCACGCCGATGGCGCGCACCTCTTCGGGAAGGCGCGGCTGGGCGATGGCGACACGGTTCTGCACCAAGACCTGCGCGGTATCGAGATTGGTGCCGAGCTTGAAGGTGACGGCGAGCGACATGGCGCCGTCGCTGGTCGATTGCGAGGTCATGTACAGCATGTCGTCGACGCCGTTGACCTCTTGCTCGATCGGCGTGGCGACGGTCTTGGCGACGATATCGGCCGAGGCGCCCGGATATGAGGCGGTGACCGAGATCGAAGGCGGCGCGATATCCGGATATTGCGCCACCGGCAGGCTGAAATAGGCCACGCCGCCGATCAGCGTGATCAGGATGGAGATGACCGCCGCGAAGATCGGCCGGTCGATGAAGAAATGCGAAATATTCATTAGTGACCCGTGCCCGCCGGTTGCGGGGGTGTCGGTGCCGCGCCGGGCGGCGCGGGCGGAGCGCCGATCGTTCCCTGCTCGGGCGTCACCTTCTGACCCGGCCGCGCACGCAACAGCCCGCTGATGATGATTTGGTCGTCGGCGGTGATGCCGGTCCGGATCACCCGGAGATTGTCCTCGGTGACCGGGCCGAGCTCGACCGGCTTCGGCACCACCGTACCGTCGGGCATCACTGTGAACAGCATCTTCACCGACTGATCGGTGACCACCGCGGCGTCTGGCACCAGCAGCGTCGGGCGCAGCTGCGACATCGGCACGCGCACGCGTCCGAATTGGTTCGGCGTGATGAAGAGATCGGGATTGGGGAACGCGGCGCGAACGCGGATCGTGCCTGATGAGCGGTCATATTGATTGTCGACGAAGTCTATGGTGCCCTTCAGCGGCCAATCCTTCTCGTCCATCAGCTGGCCCTGCACCTCGACCGCGTTGTCGCGCGGCGACTTGATCTCGCCCCTCTGCACGAGGCGCTTATAGGTCATGCCGTCGCCCTCGCTCACATTGAAGCTGAGCCAGATCGGATCGAGCGAGACGATGGTGGTGAGCAGCGTGGTCGAGCCGCCGATGCCACCGACGATCAGATTGCCGATGCTCACCTCGTGCCGGCCCATGCGCCCGGAGACCGGCGCCGTCACCCGTGTGTAATCGAGATTGAGTTGCGCCTGGTTGACGGCCGCGATCGCCGCGTCGCGCGAGGCTGTGGCGATGTTCACCTGCGCCACGCGCTCGTCATAGGTCTCTTGCGTGGCATAGTCGTTCTTGCGCAGTTGCGCGGTGCGCTCGAGTTGCGCCTTCGCGAGCTCGAGCTGCGCTTCGTTCTGAGCCTGCTGCGCCTTGGCGGTCTCCAGCGCGAGCTCGAAGGG
>JBAUOI010000548.1:0-2964 GCA_049579665.1 Methyloceanibacter sp. | reverse complement strand
GTGGTTGTCGGCATCGCGCGCAACATTCTGGCCAGCGGCTTCCTGGACACTCGGGTGCTGCCGCTCGGCGAGTTCGGCGCCTTCTTCAGCGCCGGCGCGATCCCTGTCCTGTCCGTCCTGCTCGGCGTGAAGGTCGGCTGCGAGCTAAGCGTGATCAGTGAGCGGTTCAGAGCCTGATCGCCGCAAATCGGAGGGGCGTCGTGACGATCGCGAGCATTGTTCTGTCTACCGGGCTGATCCTGGTCCTGATCGGGATCTGGGGCATGCTGACCCAGCGCAACATCCTGCGAATTATCGTCGGCTTCGTGCTGATGGGGACCGGCAGTCATCTCGTCATCGTTGCCATCGGCTATGTCGGAAACGGGACGGCGCCCATCATCGATGGCGGCTTGAGCCTCGCAGAGGCGCCCACACGCTCGGTCGACCCCATACCCTCGGCGCTCGCGGTGACGGCGATCGTCATTGGCCTGGCGGTGACCGCCGTCATGCTGGCCTATGCGATCCGGCTCTACCAAGCGAAGCAAACGCTGTCGATCGACGCCTTCACGGACTCGAAATGGTAGGGAGCCTCCTTCACCCGCTCAATATCTTCATCTTGGGCTTGGGCGGCGGTTTTCTTATCCCCCTTCTAAACCGGCTCGGGAAGACGTGGGTCGTCGCGGGCTTCATCGCGGCACTGGCAGCAATGACGCTGATCTCGGTGTTTTGCGCGGTTCGCCTGTTCTACGGCGCCGAACCGATCGAGATCCTGACCGGAGGCTCGACACCTCCGTACTCGATCAATCTCCGCATGGGTCTCGCCGAGGCTTTCGCAGCGACCAGCGTCAACCTCATCGGCCTTCTCGGCGCGTTCTACTTCGTGCGCGAGAAATACGCGGTGATGCTGCTCTATCTGGTGATCGTGATGGGCATCCAGGGCATGGTGATGACCCGGGACATATTCAATCTCTTCGTTTTCCTCGAGATCGTCTCGATCGCCACATACGGCCTGCTCAGTCTCGGGAGCACGACGGCGGCCCTGTCGGCGGCATTCAAGTTTCTGATGGCGACGATCGTCGCCTCGACCTTGTTTCTGCTCGGCACGATGCTGCTCTATGCGGTGACCGGCATACTGAACATCGACGACCTGATCGCCAATCGCGCGGCCATCGAGGGGCCGGTTGGGTTTGTCGCGCTGATGCTCCTGCTCGCGTGCTTGCTGCTTGAGCTGAAGCCATTTCCGGCGAACGGTTGGGGGCTCGATGTCTATGAAACCGCCCCTAGCAGCATCGCGTCCCTCATCGCGACCGGCGTGTCGGCGGGCGTTTTCTTTGCTCTCTACAATCTGTTTCCGCTCTTCGAGAACCATGCCGAGGTCATAGCCATCCTTGGCGCCGCGACCTTCGTCGTCTCCAACCTGATCGGCCTCGCGCAAACCAAGGCGCAGCGTCTGCTCGGCTATTCCTCTGTCGGGCAGATGGGACTTGTGTGCATGGCGTTGGCGCTCCTGCATCTATTCGATGCCGAAGCGGCGACCCCTTTGGTCGTCGGCGGACTGTTCGTCAATCACCTTCTCTCCAAGGCCGGGTTGTTTTGGCTTGCGGGATATGTCGGCAAGGAGAACATCGAGGACTGGTGGGTGCTCACCGACAGGCCCGCGATATTCGTCTTTGCCCTCCTGCTTTGCGCGATCGCCGGGTTGCCGCCGTTTCCCGCGTTCTGGGCAAAGTGGCAGTTGATCTTCGCGCTTGCGTCCGGCGGAGGCTATGTGTGGATCGCGCTGGTGCTGCTGGGGTCGCTGCTCGAGGCTGCCTATCTCTTCCGCTGGTTCGGCCAGAGCCTGCACCGCCCCACCGACAGCAGCGCATCCGGGCGTGATCCTCTTAGCTTGCTGCCAGTCTTTGGGGTCGCACTGCTGCTCTTTGTGTGCGGCTATGGCGCGGCAAGGCTCGCCGGCCTGAACTCGCTCTGGGTCGCTGTTCCGCTTGCCGCCGGCGCCGCCGTCTACCTGCTCGACGGACTTTCCGGACGCGCCAAGGCCGTGCTCGTGTTCGTCCTTCTGGCGCTGGATGGGTACTGGATCATCCGGGGCATGTCCGGCATCAACTTCCTGTTCGCCGTGCTGCTATTTGGCGGCAGCTTGACGCTGACGATTGCCTGCCTCTATCGCGGCGACGACCGGCCGGGGTTCTATCCTTTGCTCGCCGTATTGCTGCTCTCATTGTCCGGATTGCCGCACGCCTCGACCAGCCTCGAGTTCTTTTTCCTGTTCGAACTAGTAACCCTCTCCTCGTATTTCCTGATCGCGCGGCGGCGCCAGGCAGTTGCGGACGCCTTCAGCTATCTGATCTTTTCGCTTGCCGCCGGATATTTCTTGCTTGCCGGATTTGCGATAGCCCATGCCGTGACGGGAAGCGAGGTGCTCGCCGCGCTGCTGACCTCCGGCAAAGGCACCGGTGTGGTGTTTGCCCTGCTCGCGATCGGCTTCCTCATCAAGGCGGGAACCATCGGCGTGCATGTTTGGCTGCCGGGCGCTTACGCCGAGGCTGAAGATGATGTGTCGGCGATGCTATCGGCGGTTGTGAGCAAGGTGCCGATCTTCGGCCTCATGGTCGGGACCTATGCCGCGATACTGTCCGAGGCGGACTTGAGCCTCGCACATGCGCTCGGATGGATCGGCATGCTCACGGCACTGGCCGGCGCCATGCTCGCGGTGCAACAGGACGACGTGAAGCGGATGCTGGCCTATTCCAGCATGAGTCAGCTCGGCTACATCGTGACGGCGATCGCGCTCATGAGCCATCTCGGCTGGGTCACCGCCCTCTACCTCACCGCCAACCATCTCACGACCAAGGGGATCCTGTTCCTCGTCGCCGCCGCGATCATTCTGCGAACAGGCGCGCGCGCATTCGCCGATCTCGGCGGTCTCGCGCGTCGTATGCCCTTTACGTTTGCAGCCGCGGCGATCGCCATCGTGGCCATGTC
>JBAUOI010000547.1:0-15069 GCA_049579665.1 Methyloceanibacter sp. | reverse complement strand
TCCTTCGCCTGCGGCAGGGCTAGCACCAAGTCGGCGGCTTCGGCGAGCGTGGAGCCGGGATTGGAGGTGACCGCCACCAGTGGCACGGCGAAGCGGCGCGAATAGGAGACGATGTTGCCGAGCTCGACGGTCTCGCCCGACCAGGAGAAGGCGAGGATCACGTCGTCGCGGGTGATCATGCCGAGATCGCCGTGGCTCGCTTCGCTGGGGTGCACGAAATAAGCGGGTGAGCCGGTCGAGGATAGCGTGGCCGCGACCTTCAGCCCGACATGGCCGCTTTTGCCCATGCCGGTGACGATCACCCGCCCGCGGCAGCTCCGCAGGATCGCGATGGCCTCGGCGAAGCTGTCGATCAGATCGCCGGCGAGCGCAGCCTTCAGCGCGCTCAGGCCCTCGGCTTCGAGTTGCAGGGTGCGCGTCGCCGAGGCAATGGTCTGGCCGCGGTCGTCGCGCAACAGGCGATCCCGCTTAAGGCCGATCGACATGATCGTGCTTCCCCCGTTTGTTGCGCCGCACCTGACTTTAGCACGGTTTGGGCCCCGTCAGCCTCAAGAACTGACCCGTTTCGGGGCAGGGCTAAACGCCCCATTAACTCTATTGCTTCTAGGCTTGGCCGATCAACGGTTCCGATGGAAGCGGCCCGCAGCCCAAGGCTTGCCGCTGCGCGGTGTCGATCGAGATCGCGTCCTTGCCGCGTCGCCAAATCATAAGCGCAGCGGGCGCTCTCGCTCTTGCGCTCCTGCTTGCCGTTCAGGCGCGGACCCTCGCACAGGATGCGGCAGGGGCGCCTTCGCGCGAGACTGCGGGGCTTCTCCGACGGGTGGCAAGTCGTCGGCACGCCGGCAACGAGGCCGGCGCAGGATGCGCCGGCGGACAATCTGAAATCGAGGGAGGAGGATATCGCCGCCTCATCCGCGCCGCTCGGCGGTGTGGGCGACGAAGCGCCGCCGATTCCTCCTATACCGCCTCTCGGCGGGCTCGGCGACGAGGAGGAGCCTGTGCCGCTGGTGCCCGAGCTCGGCATCACCACGGAGGCCGGCGAGACCAGCCAGCAGGTGCCGGGAACTTACCTCGACTCCTCGCGGCATCGGGCGCTTCCGCCAGAGCGGCACGACCTCGATCCTTATGTCCCGATCGGCATGCGGCTCGGCAGCTTCCTGCTGTTCACCGAAGCCGAGATCGGTACGATCTTGACCGACAACGTGCTGGCGACGGATACCGATACGCATGCCGATGCGGCATTCGAGGTCGCTCCGGACATCAGGCTCGAATCGAATTGGAGCCGGCACTTCTTCAGCGCGCAATTCACCGCCGACCGGAGCTGGTATCGCGACTTTTCCGTCGAGGACGACCGCATCTATCAGGCGATCCTCAAAGGGCGGCTCGATGTGACGCGCCGGACGCACCTCGAGCTCGAAGGCGAAAAGTCGCTGACTCAGGCCGGGCGGGACTCGGTCAGCCTGACCGATATCGCCGGCAATCAGATCGATCTGAACGAACAGCATCTTGCCGCCGCGGTCGATCACACGTTCAATCGCCTGACCTTGAAGCTTACGGGGACCGTCGCCCAGTACGACTATGACGACGAGCCCTCAGCCGATCCCGATCTGTTCGGCGAGAGCGTGGTACCTTTCCTCGATATCAGGGATTACCGCGAGGACGAGCTCAAGCTCAGAGGCACCTACGAACTTTCTTCAAAGACCGGGGTGTTCGTCGAGGGCACGATCAACGACCGCGACTACAAGCAGCCGGTCAGCTCGGCGGGCTTGCGCCGCGGTTCATCGGGCTATGTGCTGCTGTCGGGCATGACGTTCCAGATGACCGGCAAGCTGACCGGCGAGATCAGCGCCGGCTGGGGCCAGCAGCAATCGATCGAACGGAGCTTTTCGCCGATCGAAGGTTTCCTGCTCAACGGCGACATCATCTGGCAGCCGACGCGGGCGACCAAGGTCGAGTTCATCGCTCGCTCGGAGATCGACGAGACCACGCTGGTGGATTCGTTCGGCGCCGTCGACCGCTATTACGAAGTGTCGTTGCAGCACGCCTTCTGGCGCTATCTCGTGCTCGGGACCTATGTCTCATACGAAGTCGCCGACTATGTCGACGATCCGCTGGTCGACCAGCGACTGAAGGAAGGCTTGACCGGGGAATATTACTTCAACCCGTATTTCTCGGTGTATGGGCGCTACGAGCACACCGATTTCTTCTCGACCGACCAAGGCAGCGATTTCGTCGAGAACGAGGTGCGGCTCGGCGTGCGCATTCGGCACTGAGCAGGGCGGCCCGGGGCCGGCTAGCTGACCATCGCGCGTTCGCCGACATCGAGACCCGAGGTCAAGCCGGCATAGTCCTCAATGGGGCGCGGATAGCCGATGACGTAGCCCTGGATCTCGGCGCAGCCTTCGCTCTTCAAGAACATGCGTTCCCCCTCGGTCTCCACGCCTTCGGCGATCACCGGGATATTGAGAGCCTTGCCGAGACCGATGACGGCGCGCACGATCGCCTGGGACTGCCCACTATGATCGACACCCGCGACGAAGGTCCGATCGATCTTGATCTTGTCGAAGGGAAATGATTGCAGCGACGACAGCGACGCATAGCCGGTGCCGAAGTCGTCCATGGCGATCTTGACGCCGAGCAGCTTCAAGCGCCGCAGGATCGACAGCGCGCGGGGCGGGTCGTTGATGAGGATGCCTTCGGTGATCTCAAGCTCGAGCCGGCCCGGTGCCAGGCCGGTTTCCAGCAGATTTGCGTGCACCAGCAACGCCAAGTCTCCGTAGCGGAACTGGACTGGCGACAAATTGATGCCGATCTGCAAAGGCGCGGTCCACGAGGCAGCCTCGCGGCAAGCCTCGCGCAGCGTCCATTCGCCGATCTCACCGATCATGCCGTTCTGCTCGGCAAGGGCGATGAACGTGGTGGGCGGCACCAATCCGCGCTTCGGATGCTGCCAGCGGAGCAACGCCTCAAGGCCGAACACCTCGCCGTCGATCTTGGCTTGCGGCTGGTAATGCAGAGCGAGCTCGCCATGCGCCATGGCCGAGCGGAGATCGTGTTGTAGCGCGTAGCGTTCGCGCAAACGCCTGTCCATCTCGGGGTCGAAGAAGCGCACGGTATGGCGCCCCTCGGCCTTGGCCCGGTAAAGCGCCGCATCGGCATTGGCAGTAGCGCCTCGATGTCGCCCGCGCCGTCGCTCGGATAGAGTGCGGCACCGATACTGAGCCCGATGGGAATTTTCTGCCCGCGGATATCGAAGTCTTCGGCGACCGATTTGAGCACACGGTCGGCCAAGGCCGCCGCCGATTGCGGTTGCTCGCCAGCGGTGGCGAGAATGATGAATTCGTCGCCGCCGACGCGCGCGATAAACTCGCTGCCCACGGCCCGGTCCAACCTCTGGGCGATGGCGCAAAGCAGTTCGTCGCCGACGACGTGCCCGAAAACGTCGTTGGCCTCCTTGAAGTGGTCAAGATCGACGCTGAGGACGGCAAACTGGCCGCTATTCGCGTCAGCCTGTTCGATGACGCGCTCCAGTTCGATGGCAAGCGCCGGCCGGTTCGCCAGGCTATTCAACGCGTCGTGATGAGCGAGAAAGGCAATCTCCTCATGCCGGGCGATCAGCTCGGCGCGCGGGAATTCGGCTTCACCGGCACGATGTTGACGGAGGCATGTGCGGCTTCGAGATCGCCGCGGCCGAGCGCGGCCATGGCTTGCGAGAACTGCCGCAAGGTCCCCGAGGTCAAGCGCTTGGCGGCTTTGCTCACTTCGGTCGCCGAGTAGGTGATCATGCCCGGCAGCACGAGACCGACACTGATGGTGAGCAAGGCGACAGCGGTGAAGATGTCGGCGAGCGCCGACACGAGCTCGGGATGGTGCTCGGCGGAGATGGTATTGACTGCCGCCAGATAGGCGATGCCGTCGAGGATGAGCACCAGCACCATGGCGCCGGTGAGCTTGACGTGGAGCGTCTGGGGACGGCCGGGAGCCCGTCCCGGACGCGATCCTCCATGACCCGCCAGGCGTAGAGGGCGGCTCCCGAATAGGCCAAGGCAAGCCCGAAAACCACGGTGGGCAGACCGAATTGCTGGAATCCGAGAATGGCAGAGACGAGCCAGATCGAGGCGGCGATCACGCCGAGCACGATGGTGCCGCGCGGGGCGCGGTAGGGGCGCGCCGCGTCGGGCATGTCACGCCGGAGCAGCCAGGCGGCGATGTTCGGCATGCAGATGCCGATCAGATAGGTGAAATTGGCGGCGGCGATCATCCACACGGGATCGCCGGCAATGAGGAAGACGATGGGCCGAGCCCGCGGTGAGTGCGGTCGCCGCCCACGGGCAGTCGGTCGGCTTGTAGCGAAGCGAGAGGAAGCGGGGCAGCAACCCGTCGTCGGCGATCTGGGACGTCGTGCGGGCCGCTCCCGCCAAAGGCTGAAGCGTGCCGTGGAACATGTTGAGCATGACGAACCAGATGGCGGCGGCTTTGCCCAAGCTGCCGAGCAGCGGCGCGAAGGTGGGGCCGAGCACGGTGGCGAGATCGCGCCCGAGCGGCTCAGGCCCGAGAACGCCGAGCCACACCACGGGGAGGACGATGAAATACACCCCCGCCATGACCGCCGATGCCAACATGGCGCGTGGCACGTTGCGATTGGGATCCTTGGTCTCGCCCACATGGCAGGCGGCGGCCTCGAAGGCGGGTGCGGCGAAGCCGATCAGATAAAGTCCGGCCATGATCGCCGTGAGGTCGCCGAACCAGCCTTCGAAGGGTGTGGTCAGGTGATAGTCGAAGGCTTGCCGCCAATCGACGTTGCCCGAGAGCATGGGGGCGAGCGCCGAGATGAAGGCGAGCGAGGCAGAAGCGGTGGCGATGGGCATGGCGAGACGGGCCACCCATTTGATGCCGCAGAGATTCACGAAGCTGAACGTGAGCACGATGGTGATGGCAACGGCCTCGACCGGCAGCCATGGAAAATACCATTGTTGCAGGGCCGAGGCGGAAAGCAGCGCCGTGAGTCGGCAGGTGGGAATCCAGCCCCACCAATAACAGGTGCCGGTGAGCGCGGAGAGCACGGGGTTGTAAGGCCGGAAGGCCTCGGCACAAGCGGCGGAGATCCCGCCCACGCGGTTCGGCCACATCAAGACCAGCTCGGTCCAAGCCGGGGCCGCGGCCCAGCCGAGGAGGACACCGACGATCAGCAGAGCAACTGCGGCGCTGCCTTGCCCGAGAATGGCCCCTGACCGGCAAACAACGCCGTGATCAGGAAGATCATCTGGTTGCTGCCGCCCATGGCAAGCGCGGTCGTGCCAAACCAACCGAGCACCCGTGGATGGGGCGGCGTAACGCCGTTCTCGCAAGACGTCGAACTCATGAACCCAAGTTCTCGCGCGTGAGCCGCGCAAGTTGCTTTCTGCGACAATGCAATCGACCACAAAAGCGTTACCAACAAGCTCACGCAACATCTGGCTTAATGAGCAGTGACAACCGCTGACGACGTGCGTGTCGCCGCAGTGTTAACCATACATTCACCAATCGAGGCAGGAGGGGTGCGATTATGGTAAATGAATTGGAAATTCGCTTTCCCTCGGCGAAGAAGCAAAATGGACCTGTTTCCTCCCAACCAATATCGCGGATGGAATGCGCCTCAGGTGAAGAGTCGGCTCGTGACGCCAAGGCCCGAACCCACGCCAAGCCTCACGCCACTGAAACTTCTCGACGCGCAGCCGAGTGCCACGGACGCTGACGACCGCGGGATCACCGATCTTCTCATTCAGGGACTGTTGGACCGGCTGCCGAAGCCCAACGCTAACTGGTCACTCGACGATCGCGCGAAATGGCTGCGTACGGCCGCCAGCATTTTTGGTCTTGTTTATAAGACGAGTGATGGCGATCACCGGGAGATCGGCGTTGTCCTGCTCAAGCAGGATGCCGGCAATGCGTCGGTGACGGAGGCGATTGCTCCTGGCTTCATCGATCAGGCAACAACGGCACTCAAAGGCGCGCAGCCCAAGTGCCGACTTTAAAGTCCGCTGCGAACGATTAACGGACATCGTCAGGGCTGACAGACAGCCGGAGGAGGGGAGTTGCCCGTGCGGGATCGGCGCCTGCCGCGCCATACGCCTTCGGCCGTTGCTGCTCGCATGCCGCGAAGTAGGCAAATTTTTCACTCATTTGCGTGTCAATATAGGGTGCAGGTACGAGGGCTCGGGCCTCCAATCGCTATTGCAACGAACCATTGCGACAGCAACTGACATAGGGGGCAATCTTGACTCTCTTCGTGACTGGCATCGCACTCGCAGTGCTGCTGATTGCGTCGTACAGCCGGCGCGACCAGTGGCTCGCGGGCTGTTCGATGGCACTGTCGATCACCGCAATTGCCGGATTGCTGTTTCTGTCGACGATTGACGACGCGCGTGTGCAAACCGGTCTGGTGCGGCTTGTCGGCAAGCTGTCGCCCGTGCTGGACCAAAGATTTCTCAACCGCGTGACAGCGGCCATCGAACGCTTCCCTACCCGTACAGCTTGCAGCGAAGGCGAGCGAGCAGGGTGCGTGGCCGCGACGGCCGGCCCGGCGGAATCACCGATGTCCGATGGGAACGAGGTTCCACACGGCGCGGAACCGGATTCCGGCGCGGCTCAAGACATGCAAGCGGCGTCAGCAACCGGCTGGCTTGAGACAAAAAAGGATGCCAATGAGGCCGCTCGCTCCCCGGTCGTTTGGCTGCTCGATGAGGCCGGGGCCCCGGTGTCTTCAGGTGTCGCCCCTGGGTTCTTGATCACCGGTATGAACGTGTCCGACGAGATCTTGACGAAAGTCCATGGCACGCTCAAGCCGGATTCGAGCCAACGCGAATTCGAGCTCGCGCTTAGCGTCCAAGTCAGCGATGTGGAAGGTGACGCCGTCATTCCCGCCGGAGCGCGATTTAGCCTTGGGTTCCCGGACACGACCAGCCCAAAACAAGGTGGCGCGATCTTTACCTTCAAGTACACCTATGCGGGGCAAGAGAAGGCGACGATCTTGTATCTCACCCCCTCGACGATCGCGCGTTTTGCAAATCGCGGTTGATCGCTGAGCCGCCGTGTCCGCTATGGGTCAGAAGGCGGCATCACGGCGGCGGCGCATCTACGTTCGCCGATATGCCGAGAAACAACTGATTGCTTCAGCAAGCAAGCGAGGGCGAAGTGTCGGTACCGTCTCGGCGCCGACTCCCCGCGTAGTGAGCGGGACTCGACAGACCAATCCACACATCTTCATTGATATGATTGCGCGCCCACATCGCGGCCTGCGTGCGGTTCTGCAGACGAAGCTTCCTCAATATGGCCTTCATATGCACCTTCACCGTCGACTCGGTGATCACCAGCTTGAGCGCGATAACCTTATTCGAGGCCCCCTCGGTGAGCATCCTCAAGATCAGCAGCTCCCGTCGAGAGAGGGTGTGGGTGAGATTGCTCTCCGAAGTTTCCGCTGAGGTGTCCGCAGCGATGAAGGGATCACGATAGGACTCGATACCCTTTGTTTGGAGGATGCCAGGCTCTTTCGTCGCATTGTTGGCCGGGATCGGCCCTGGCGCCATCTCACCCCAGTGACAATCGCGGGGCACAACAGCTTGGCCGCATGCAATCAGTTCCAAAGACTTGAGAAGCTGCTCGCCAGAAATGTCCTGACATAGAAACCCGCAAGTCCCCGCCTTTAGGGCGGCCGCCACGTCATCCGGCGCATGATAGGCGGCAAGGATCACGGATTTCACGCCTGGCGCGGCCGTCGTCACTCGTCGCAGGAGGTCGTTAATGGTCGAGTCGTAACGCCTGACGCCGATTAGCCAAATGCAGCTCTCGAACGAGCGCATTTGGTCTTCCAATTCCTCGCTTAGCTTTGGAGCGATGAACAGCGGCCCAAATTGGGACTTTGTAAATAAGCGACGCAGACCACCATGCAACAGCGTCGATGGATGGGTCACGATAAGGGGAATTCTCATATCGGTATTCCGTAAGATGATTGTCAGGAATTCTGTGTCCTCCCTGACGCAAAGTTCGTGCCAAGGTCGGCGACAGGTCTGCACAGCAGAGTACGCCTAATGTCGCTCTTTTGAGATGTGCGGGATCGGCGCAACGAGGCGACCGGTTTGGTCAACCAAGTGCAAGATGGTTGGTTTAGGGCCAGCTCCCGAGAGAAGTCCGGCTTGGAGACTATTCAGCTCAGACAGCAGCGCGGCGCGGACCCGCAGGCCCTCGTCAACCTGTTGCTTGTCAGTCGGATGCTCGGCTCGCACCGTGGCGTAGCCGCCGTGACTCTCTATCAGCGGAAATCGGCGGACTGTGTCGTTCAAACTCTCGTCGATGTACCTGGCGACCACACCAACGGCTTTGAGCCAAGTCGACCGCAGCGTTCGGAATCGCGAAAACCTAAGAGTAGGCAGATCCGGTCTCGTCGGAGTTACACGAAGGAGGATTCCCTCGCCTTGCTTCACTCCTTCAATGCGATATCCTCGATGATGAGCCTCCTGCCTCACCGACACTAGTCTCATTTCCTATAATCTCACTTTCGCCACACCCAAAAAAGTGGCTAAGGAGTGCGGTTCATCAACAAATCGCGATCAATCGACGCCGCGCCCTATTGCGTTCCCCACCACGCCTCAATGCGACGACGGGGGGGGCATTTTGTCTTCGAGGGCGCTGACCTCGACCTGTTGAGCCAGGTCCTCGGCGTAAGCTGCCAACCGCTCCTCGCCCGCAGCGGTGAGGAGTATGACAACCTCCGCCAGCTTGCTTGAAACGGTTGCGAGCAGCGCGGTTCGGTCCACGGCGGCCCTCTTAGGCGGAAGTTGGATCGCCGCCTTGTATCAGCCTACCGTATCAAATCGCCGGGGGGCATTGGCGCATAGGTATTAACCCCAAAAAAGGAAGCCCACGCTGTGTTGCTTTGCAGCGTCAGAGCAGCTTCTTGATCTCGGCCTTGAAGGCCTCGGCGATGTCGGGGCGAGCGAGCGCGTAAGCGACATTGGCGGTGAGGAAGCCGACCTTTGAGCCACAGTCGAAGGTCCGCCCCTCGTATTTCACCGCGTAGAACGGCTGGCGCTTGAGCAGCGTGAGCATTGCGTCGGTAAGCTGGATCTCGCCGCCTGCGCCCTTCTCCTGGGCGGAGAGAATGTCGAAGATCTCCGGCTGGAGGATATAGCGGCCGAGAATGGTGAGATTGGAAGGCGCCGTTCCAGGCTTGGGCTTCTCCACCATGCCGTCGATGGGCAACACCCGGCCGTCGCCGTTGCCGGCCAGGCTGACCACGCCGTAATTCTTGGCCTGGTCCTCGGGTACGGGCTCCACCGCGATGATGTTGCCGCCATGGCTGGCATAGGCGTCGAGCATCTGCGCGAGGCAGCCTTTGCCTTGGGTCTGCACCAGCACGTCGGGAAGCAGCAGCGCGAAGGGCTCGGTGCCGACAAGCTCACGCGCGCACCATACCGCATGGCCTAAGCCGAGCGGTTCCTGCTGTCGGGTGAAGCTCGTGGTGCCGGGTCCCGGCAGATCGCTATTGAGCGCTTCGAGTTCCGCCGTCTTGCCGCGCGCGGCGAGCGTCTGCTCGAGCTCGTATTGGCGGTCGAAATGATCCTCGATCACGCCCTTGTTGCGGCCGGTGACGAAGATGAAATGCTCGATGCCGGCCTCGCGTGCCTCGTCCACCACATGCTGGATCAGCGGCCGGTCGACGACCGTCAGCATCTCCTTGGGCATGGCCTTGGTCGCAGGCAGGAAGCGAGTGCCAAGTCCTGCCACGGGGAACACGGCCTTGCGCACGCGAGCAGCCATTCGGGGTCCTCGTATGGTTAAGCGTCAGGCAGAGGGCGAGTCGTTCCGTCCGGGTTAGAAGTCCTCAACCTCTATCCGATAGCTAGCAGGGAATTGCAAATGACCGCGTGATAAGGTTGATCGCATGGGTGTTCTGGTCACGGGCGGGGCTGGCTTCATCGGCAGCCATATGGTCCTCGAACTGCTCGATGCGGGCGAGGACGTGGTCGTGCTCGACAATCTGTCGACCGGCTTCCGCTGGGCGGTGCCGGATGCGGCCAAGTTCGTCGAGGGCGATGTCGGCGATTCCGCGCTGTTGCGCCGGCTGCTCGCCGGCAATGCGATCGACGCCATCATTCATTTCGCCGGATCGATCGTCGTGCCTGAGTCGATCGCCGATCCGCTCGGCTACTACCTCAACAACACCTGCAAATCGCGCTCGCTGATCGCCTCGGCGGTCGAGGCCAAGGTGCCGCAATTCATCTTCTCGTCGACCGCCGCGGTTTACGGCATGCCGAAGGAGAATCCGGTCGCCGAGACCGCCGTGCTCGAGCCGATCTCGCCTTACGGCACCTCGAAGCTGATGACCGAGATCATGCTGCGCGATACGGCAAGAGCGTATTCGCTGCGCTATGTGGCCTTGCGCTACTTCAATGTTGCCGGCGCCGATCCGCTGGGGAGAAGCGGGCAATCGACCGCGCGCGCCACGCATCTTATCAAGGTCGCGTGCGAAACCGCGCTCGGGGAGCGGCCTTATCTCGAAGTGTTCGGCACCGACTACCCGACTGAAGACGGCACCTGCATTCGCGACTATATCCATGTGAGCGATCTCGTCCGTGCCCATCTCGACGCGCTGCGCTATCTCCGCGCCGGCGGCAAGAGCGAGGTGCTGAATTGCGGTTATGGCGGCGGGTTCTCGGTGCTCGACGTGATCGGTTCGGTGAAGCGCGCCTCGCAGAGCGATTTCACCGTGCGGATGGGCTCGCGGCGGGACGGCGATCCCGCCGCGATCGTCGCCAGGGCCGACCGGATCAGCAAGGTGCTCGGCTGGCAGCCTCGGCTCAACGACCTCGATACCATCGTCGGCCATGCGCTGGCCTGGGAAAAGCGGCTGATCGAATACCGCGCCGCCTCGTAACTCCTGCCATTTTGCCTTTGCGCCGCCTTAAAGCGCCCGCCAGAATCGGGGCGGGAGGCCTCGAAGCGTGGAGCGCTCAGCATGGCGGGCGGAATGTCGGCAACGAAACTTTGGCGGATCGGTCTGGCTTTGATGCTCGCGCTTGCCGCGCTGGCACCGGCCGGGGCGCAAGCGGCCGATGACGAGATTGCCGTCTATAAGGGCGAGGTGGAGAAGGGCTTCGCCGCCTGGCTGCAAGCGTTGTGGCCCGATGCCGAGGCGGCGGGGATCTCGCGCAAGACCTTCGACGCCAATATCAAGGGGCTCAAGCTCAACTGGTCGCTGCCGCATCTCGTTATGCCAAATCCGGCGGTGCCCGGCGGTCCGCCGCTGCCGAAGGCTCTGGCGCCCAAGCCCATCCATCAACCCGAGTTCGACATTCCGGCGAACTACTTCAACAAGAATACGCTGAACGTGCTTGCCACGACGGGACGCGGCAAGATGGGCCAATGGTCCGAGCAGCTCGCGGCCATGCAGAACCAATATGGCGTGCCGGCGAGCATGGTCGTCGCCATCTGGGGACGGGAGTCGGGCTTCGGCAAGGCGGACATGCCGTTCGACGCGCTGTCGGCCATCGCCACGCAAGGCTTCATGGGGCGGCGGCCTGACGTGTTCCGACAGGAGGTCGTCGCGGCGCTCAAGATCATGCAGGAGGGGCACGCGACGCGGGCGGAAATGCGAAGCTCCTGGGCGGGTGCCATGGGCTACACCCAGTTCCTGCCGTCGGATTTCGAGAAATATGCCGTCGATTTCGACGGCGACGGCCGGCGCGACATCTGGAGCTCAGTGCCCGATGCGCTCGGCTCGACCGGCAATTCGCTGCATAGTCAAGGCTGGGATGGCAACCAGACTTGGGGCTATGAGGTCACGTTGCCCAAGGGGTTCGATTGCACCGAGCAGGGGCCCGACAAAGCGCGCCCGATCGCCGAATGGGTCAAGCTTGGCGTGGCGCGGGTGAAGGATCGCCCGTTCCCCGAGGACAAACTCGGCGATCCAGCGTTCCTCGTTCTGCCAGCGGGACTGAAGGGGCCTGCCTTCCTCGCCACCAATAATTTCTCGGTGCTGAAGCTCTATAACAATTCTGACGTCTACGCGCTGTTCGTCGGCCATGTCGCCGACATGATCGCCGCCAATGCGCCGGTCGAATTCACCGGCGAGTGGCAGCCGGTCGAGCGCCTGCCCCGCGACCGCATCCAGCGCTTCCAAGAGGTGTTGGTGGCGAAGGGCCACGATGTCGGGAAAGTGGACGGGCTGGCGGGCTTCAAGACGCGGCGGACCATCGGCATCGAGGAGCAGAAGCTCGGCCTGCCGCTCAGCTGCTATCCGAATAAGACGGTGGTGGATGCGGTGCTCAAGCAAGCGAGCGCCGCCGCGGCTCAGTAGCAAGGCAAGAAAACGCGGCCATGAGCTGCCTAGGTTTTGCCCGCCACGCTTGTTAAGGTCGGGCCATGCGAATCGCTCAAAATCCTAAGTCATTGATCCTCAATGCCGGATCGGCCGTCCTGCTGGTCTTGGCGGTTCCGGAGTTCGCCGCCGCGGCGAGCCCCCAGGCCTGCGTGTACAGCTTGTGGCCCGCAGCCAAAGGCGCGGGCGTCGCGCGCGCCACGTTCGATCGCGCCTTTCAGGGGTTCACGCCAGATCCCGAAGTGGTCGAGGCCGCCAATTTCCAGCCCGAATATGTGAAGCCGATCGGCGAATATATCGACCGCGCCGTCTCGGATAAGCGGGTGGAGACCGGCAAGCAGAAGCTCATCGAGAACCAAGCGTTGCTCGGCTCGCTTGAGACGCGCTACGGCGTCGACCGGCATATCATCCTCGCCATTTGGGGCGTCGAATCGAATTACGGCGTGCAGCCCGGCGACAAGAACGTGATCCGCTCGCTCGCCACGCTGATCTGCACCGGCACCAAGGCGAAGTTCGCCAAGCCGCAGCTCGTCTCGGCGCTGAAGATCCTGCAACGCGGCGATATCAGCTTCGAGGCGATGAACGGCTCCTGGGCGGGCGCCATGGGCCACACCCAATTCATCCCGACCACCTACAGCGCCTATGCGGTCGACCAGGACGGCGACGGCAAGCGCGACATCTGGGGCAATATCCCCGACGCGCTCGCCTCGACCGCGAGCTATCTCAAAGTGTCCAATTGGCGCGCCGGCGAGACCTGGGGCTATGAGGTTGCGCTGCCCAAGGGCTTCGATCCTAAGCGCGTCAACGAGAAAACGCTCAAGTCGCTCGGCGAGTGGCAGAAGATCGGCATCGTGCGGGTGAACGGCGAAGCCTATCCGCGGCTCACCGACAAGGCCTCGCTGTTCGCGCCGGAAGGGACGCGCGGGCCGTCCTTCCTCTTGCTCAATAATTTCCGCTCGATCCTCCGCTACAACGTCGCAAAGTCCTACGCGCTTGCCGTCGGGCATCTCGCCGACAGGCTCAGGGGCGGCGGGCATTTCGTGCATCCCTGGCCGACCGACGAGACGCATCTTTCGCTCGAGCAGCGCACCGAGTTTCAGCGGCTGTTGATCGCGCAAGGTCTCATGACCGGAGAGCCTGACGGGGTGATCGGGCCGGCGACGCTGGAGGCGGTCAAGACCTATCAGCGCTCCAAAGGACTTGGGGTCGACGGATATCCGAGCCTCACGCTGCTCAAGATGCTGGAGCGCGAACCGCCGCCTCCGACGCCTCCGGCTGCCGCGGAAGCGCCGCCCGGTAATGCGGGCGAGGGGCAACCCGCCGATGTCGGCGCCCCGGAGCAAACCGGCGCTGCAGAAGAGCAGCCACAACAATGACCCGGGGGACTTGGCGTTTCGGCCGGAAGGGATTACCAGTGTGCCCGAGAGGGGCGAACTGAGGGCGGACCCGGCGGAGGTCCGAACGATCATGCTTCGTAGCGAGTCCTGGTTTGGCTCAAGCTGCCGCGCAGGCCGGTTGCTCGGTGTGGCCCTTGGCGCTGCCGCCGTGCTGGCTGCTCTCATCTTTTCGCTCGCGCCGACGCTTGCGCAGCAGGCAACGCCCCCCGTGCAGCGCAGCTATATCAATCCTTTTCCCAACGGCGACCGCTATCGGGTGGTCTCGCTCGGCGACTCGCTCGGCGACGGCTTATGGCAGGGCCTCTATCGCGCCTTCGAGGGTGACGCCACGCTCGAGTTCATAAACCGCGCCAAACCGTCGACCGGGTTCGCGCGGCCCGATTCCTACGACTGGAGCAAGGAAGCTGGCGAGCTGCTCAAGAACGAGACCTACCAGATTGCCATCATCATGTTCGGGGCCAACGACGCGCAACCGATCAAGAGCGGCAAGGATTGGCTGAAGGTCGGCAGCGAGGGCTGGCGCGAGGTCTACGGCCAGCGGGTAGAGGCGTTCATCAAGAAGCTCAGGGCGGCGAACATCGCCGTCTATTGGGTGGGTCTTCCTATCATGCGCAGCCCCGCTCAGAACAGCGACGCCGAGGCGTTGAACGAGGTCTATCGCGAGAAGGCCTTCATCAACGGCGCCAAGTTCATCGACACCTGGAACGGCTTCACCGACGAGGGCGGCCGTTACAGCGCCTACGGCCCCGACATGACCGGGCAGGTCAAGCGGCTCAGGGCCGACGACGGCATACATTTCACAATGCGCGGCTATCTCAAGCTCGCCCATTTCGTCGAGAAGGAGCTGCGCCGCGACCTGAACCTCGCCAAGCTCGAGCGGAACATCCCGCTTGCCGGCAACGAGGAGGAGCAGGCCAAGGTGATGGGACGCGACGTGGTTCTCGGGCGGTCGGATCCGGCGCAACCCGCGCCGACTCCCGACCAACAAGATGCCGCGGCCAATCCCAATCCCGTGCCGGGCTCGCCCGAGCAGCAGGCGCAAGGTGAGCAAGCGCAAGGGGATCAGTCTCAGCTGCAGCAAAGCAATGTCGGCGATGTCAGCCTGGTGCGACCTGCGATCGACCAGTCGCTCCAGGCGGCGCAAGGGCTTACGCCGCAGACGCCGGCCTCCACGAACCCGGAGGCCGAGATGATCACGAGCGAGCTCAGCACGGGGTTGACTGCGGTCGCTACCATCTCTGCGGTGACGGATCTGTCGCTCGCGTCATCGAAGCCGCGTTTGCCGCTCTCGCAACGCCCCTATTACAAGGTGCTGAT
>JBAUOI010000546.1:0-4105 GCA_049579665.1 Methyloceanibacter sp. | reverse complement strand
GACGCCGACGGCTTTATCTGGTTCTGCGGCCGCAAGAAGCAGATCATCGTGCATGACGGCTCGAACATCTCGCCGCAAGAGGTCGAGGATGCGTTGTTGCAGCATCCTGCCGTCGAGGCTGCCGGCGTGGTCGGCGTGCACGATCTTTTGCACGGCGAGACTGTGCGCGCCTATGTCGAGCTGAAAGCGGGCGCGCCGCGGCCCGCGGCGCAAGCGCTGATTGCCTTCGCCCGCGCGCGGGCCGGCTACAAGGCGCCGGAGGACATCGTGTTTCTCGATGCGATGCCGCTCAACCCGACCGGCAAGGTCGATCGCGCCGCGCTCAAAAAACTTGCCGCCGGCGACCACGCCCATTCTGTGTGAGGCGCCCTCCTAGGTCGCCGCTTCCAGCAGATCGTCGAGGATGGCGGCGCGCAGCCGCGCTCCCTTGTTGGCCGAGGCGAGCGTGGGGTCGCCAAAGCTGCCGCTCGGCGCGTAGTTGGGAGAAGCGGGATCGTCCGGCGACAGCGCGCCGGGCGAGGGGCCGTTCGGCGAGAAGGGGGTCGGCCTAGCCCGCGTCATGTCGACCAACTCTGGCGCGATCGCCAGCATCAGCGAGGTCTCCATTTCGTCGGCATGGCTGCCGTAAGGCTGCTGTTTCAGCGCGTGCACGGTGGCCTCGAAGCGTGGCCCGGCGAAGACTTTCAGATGGCGCACCCGCGATGGTTCCCGCGTGGCACTGATCGCGGCACCGACCGGCGCGATGGTGCTGAGGCCGGTGTCGAGGATCAAGACCCGCGTCGCGCCAAACCCGATGAGAGCGTCGGCAATCTCCGTCACCACAGCTTGGAAGGTTGCTGTCGAGAGGCTGACGCTGCCGGCATAAGCGGCGAAGGCCGGGTAGGCGCCGTAGGTCAGCGTCGGCCAGGTCAGCGCGTCGATCCTCTCGGCGAGAGCACGCGCAAAATAGGCGGCAAATAGCTGGTCGGTGGCCATCGGCATATGCAGCCCATGCTGCTTCGCGCCCGCGCCGATCGGCAGGATGGCAGCGGCGCCCGCGGCAAGCCGCTGTTTGATCTTGTCCCAGGTGAGGCCGGCGACTTCGTTATCCGAAGCATCGAAGGTCATTGCAGCATCTCTAGACGATCATCGCGGTCAGTGTTTCGAGCCGGTCGGCTTCCGCAGCGGGCTTGTCCCAGCGGATGCGGTGGATGCGGGGAAAGCGCATGGCGACGCCCGATTTGTGCCGGCTCGAGCGATGCACCGAATCGAACGCCACCTCGAACACGAGCTTCGGCTCGACCTGGCGCACCGGGCCAAACGCATCCACTGTATGATTGCGCACCCAGCGGTCGAGCTCGCGCAGCTCCTCGTCGGTGAAGCCGAAATAGGATTTGCCGACCGGCACCAGCTCGGCCTCGCCGCTCTCGCCGTTCCGCCAGGCGCCGAACGTATAGTCCGAATAATAAGACGAGCGTTTGCCGCTGCCCCGCTGCGCATACATCAGCACGGCGTCGATGGTGAGCGGCGCGCGCTTCCATTTATACCAATGGCCCTTGGGGCGTCCGGCGATATAGGGACTATCGCGTCGCTTCAGCATCAGCCCCTCGATGCCGGTCTCGCGCGCGCCCGCCCAAAGCGCTTCCAGCTCCTTGATCGAGGTGAAATCGATGATAGAGGAGATGTCGGTTCGGCTCGGGCCATGCGTCTTGTGCCAGGCTTCGAGTCGTGCGCGGCGCTCGGTAAAGGGAAGCTCGCGTAAGTCTTCGCTCCGCTCGAACAGCATGTCGTAGAGGCGGATATGCGCTGGATGCGATTTCAGCATCGCGGCCGTGACGGTCTTGCGATTGAGCCGCTGCTGCAGATCGTTGAACGGCGCGACCTGGCCCTCGCGCATCACCAGCAATTCGCCGTCGAGCACCATTCCTTCCGGGATCGCCTCGACCACATCGGGAAACGCGCCGGAGATGTCGTCGCCGGTGCGGGAGAACAGCCGCTTCTCGCCGCCTTGGTGGGCGGCCTGCACGCGGATGCCGTCCCATTTCCATTCGGCGACGAAGGCCTTTGGCGCGATCGAGGCGAGCTCCTTGTCCTCGATCGGATGCGACAGCATCAGCGGCCTGAAGGTCGCGCGCGAACTGACGTCAGGCCGCGGTGCCGACCCTGACAACCACGCGAATAACTCGAGATAAGGCGGGCGAAGCCCGTGCCAGACTTCCTCGATATCGGCGAGCTCGCTACCAGACCAGTCCGCAAGCGCAGTTTTGGCGAACCTTGCCGAGACGCCGACGCGCAGCGCCCCGGTCAAGAGTTTGAGCAGCGCCCACCGCCCGGTCGAGTCGAGCGTATCGAGCCAATAGGCGAGGAGGGCGGGGATCTCGGCCGGCGGCGTCGACTGTAGCGACTCGACGATGCTCGCGAGAGGGGGCGGCTTGGCGCCTTTCGCCCCTCCCGGCCAGATCAGCGCGATGGTCTCGGCGGTGTCGCCGACATAGTCCCGGGAAAGATCGAACAACACCGGATCGACACGGGTGGAGAGAAGATCGGTGAGAATGCGCCGCAGCGGCAGCCTGAAGAACAGCCCGTCAGTGAGCGCGGCGAGCGCGAAACCGCGATCGGGATCGGGCGCGCCCGCGAAATAGCCGGCAAGCAGGCGCAGCTTGTCGTTACGCGACGGCGTATAAGCGAGCCGGTCGAGAAGCTCGGCGAATGGCTTCACTGGTCCTCGTCCTCGCGGCCGACCAGCGCGAGCGCGCGGCCCTTGCGGCCTGTCGTCTGAATATGGTGCAGCAGCGCATCCTCGCGTCCATGCGTGACCCAGATCTCCTCGGCGCCGGTCTCGGCGATCGTCTCGGTCAACTCGCCCCAATCGGCATGGTCTGAGATGACCAGCGGCAGCTCGACGCCCTGCTGCCGCGCACGCGCGCGCACCCGCATCCAACCGGACGCGAAAGCCGTGACTGGATCGGGCAGTCTACGCGACCAGCGGTCGGCGATGGCGCTGGGCGGAGCCAGCACGACCTCGCCCTTCATCTCATCGCGCGTGGCGCCGGTTGCCGATTTCAACGGCCCGAGCCGCACGCCGAACGACTCATACAGCGCGCAACACTCGGCCAGTGCGTCGTGCAGATAGATCGGCCGCTCATAGCCCGCCTCGCGCAGCAGCGCGATCACCCGCTGGCTCTTGCCCAACCCGTAAGCGCCGACCACGTGCGCGCGCTCGGGGAATTGCGCGTGCGATCGCAGCAGCTTCGCCACCTCCTCGCGCGCGTCGCCATGCTGGAACACCGGCAGGGCGAAGGTCGCCTCGGTGATGAAGAGATTGCAGGGGACGAGCTCGAAGCTGCGACAGGTCGGATCGGCGCTCCGCTTGTAGTCGCCGGAGACGACGACGCGCGCGCCCTTCCACTCGATCAGTACTTGCGCGCTGCCGAGCACATGCCCAGCGGGGAACAGCGTCACCGCCACGTCGCCGATGCGGATCCTCTCGCCATACGCGAGCGCTTGACTGCCTTTCGTCGCTGGCGTGCCAAGCCGGGTGGTCATGACGGCGAGCGTCTCGCGCGTCGCCAGCACCCGCTCATGGCCCGGCCGCGCATGGTCGGAATGACCATGCGTGACCACCGCGCGTTTGGCCCCGCCATAAGGGTCGATGTGGAAGCCGCCGGGCCGGCAATACAGGCCCTTGCGATCCACCGTCAGCCATGTCTCGAAGCGATCGGGTTTCATTTCTTCCTTAAGTTGTGGGGAACAAAGCACGTTTTTGCCAGCCGGTAGTGGGCTAACTGGCCCACTACCGGCCAGCCCCCAAGCCTCGAACGATTATCCCAGATTGTAGTGTATCGAGTTGCACGCGAGTGAGTTGCTAAACCTTCCGTAGCGGTTCCCGCATAGTGGGGCGCGATGCGGCGGGCGAGTGCTCGCCTTGCGGGAAACAGCGAAAGAGGCATCTGGGCTTGGCTGCGCGCAAGCGGAGCAGGGGGAGTTCTGCGCTCGGCCTCTGCCTGTCCGCTTCGGCGGCGTCCGCAGCGCCTGATGCACCCCGCACCGAATACTTCACCGGCTTCGAAGTGAGCGACAACTACGCTAGCGGCTATGTGGGCGGCGGCTATGCCTTCGGCAAGGC
>JBAUOI010000545.1:0-1565 GCA_049579665.1 Methyloceanibacter sp. | reverse complement strand
ACCTTCGCTCGATTGGCGCCCGAAAGGAGGCCGGTCCAACCCCCGCGGCGAGACCGTAAACACCTCGCATCCCGTGTCGGTGACGCCGACAGTATGCTCGAACTGGGCCGAGAGCGAGCGGTCGCGGGTGACCGCCGTCCAGCCATCAGACAGGATCTTCACATGCGGCTTGCCGAGATTGATCATCGGCTCGATGGTGAACAGCATGCCGGGCTTGAGCTGGAGCCCTTCGCCCGGTTCGCCGTAATGCAGAATGTTCGGCCGGTCGTGGAACACGCGGCCCAGGCCGTGGCCGCAGAAATCGCGCACCACGCTGCAACGCTCGCTCTCGGCATAGGTCTGGATGGCGGCGCCGATATCGCCGGTGGTGGCGCCCGGCTTGACGGCGGCGACGCCCCGCATCAGCGCGTTATAGGTGACCTCGAGCAGCCGCTCGGCGGCGCGGGGGATCTTGCCGACCGCATACATGCGGCTCGAATCGCCATGCCAGCCGTCGACGATGAGAGTCACGTCGACATTGAGGATGTCGCCCTCTTTCAGCGCGCGCGGGCCGGGAATGCCGTGGCAGACCACATGATTGAGCGATGTGCAGATCGACTTGGGAAAGCCGCGATAATTGAGCGGGGCCGGGATGGCACCATGCTCCATGGCGAAGGCGTAGACCAACTCATCGAGGATTTCGGTGGTGACGCCTGGCTTGACCTCATCGACCAGGAGATCGAGAACCTCGGCCACGAGCCGTCCGGCCTTCGCCATGCCGGCGAATGCGTCAGCCCCGTGGAGCTTGATTTTGGTGTCGCGCGCCTGGGCGCGGGCAAATTCGAGATTGGACATGGGATGCGATTATAAGGAACTCGCGTTCACTTAGGTGGAAATCTCTCGTTGTGCACCGGGGGCGCCGACCGCGATTTTCCCGAATCAAGCCCGGGAAGTGCGGCAACTCTAAGAAGCTGGCAGTTGGGCGGCAAGTCGCTAGACTTTCATTCTCTCAGCTCGCCGTTCAAAGCCATGGCAGACCAAGACCCGGCTTCCACCACCGTCACCGCCGCGCTGATCGTGATCGGCGAGGAAATCTTGTCCGGGCGGACCCGGGATGAGAACATCGCCTATATCGCGTCTTATCTCACCCGCATCGGCATCTTGCTGCGCGAGATCCGCGTGGTTGCCGACATCGAGGCCGAGATCGTGGCGGCCGTGAACGCGCTTCGCCGCCGCTTCACCTATGTCTTCACCACCGGCGGCATTGGGCCGACCCATGACGACGTGACCACCGACGCCATCGCCAAGGCCTTCGAAGTCGAGGTTCTGGTCGATCCGGAGGCCGTCGCGGCAATGCGCAAGCGTTTCAGCGATCAGGAACTGTCGCCGGCCCGGCTGCGCATGGCACGCATCCCGAGGGGCGCCGCTTTGATCGACAATGCGCTCTCCCGGGCGCCAGGCTTCATGCTGGAGAACGTGATCGTCATGGCCGGGGTCCCGCGCATCATGCAGGTGATGCTCGATGCGGTGGCGCCCCGTCTCGCCAAGGGTCGGCCGATGCTGTCCCGCTCGGTCCGCATCGACGT
>JBAUOI010000544.1:0-2020 GCA_049579665.1 Methyloceanibacter sp. | reverse complement strand
GCGATGGCTTACAGAATGACACCCGATGCCGAGCCTCAGCTGACGCGCGAGACGGCGTTTCACCCGCGCTTCTCCGCGTTGACGCGCGACTTTGCCGAATATCGCGGCTATTGGCTGCCGAACCGCTTCAGCAATGAAGGACCGGTCGCCGAGTATTGGGCCTGCCGCGAGCGCGCGGTCATCATGGACCTCTCGCCGCTGCGCAAGTTCGAGGTCACCGGCCCTGACGCCGAGTCGCTGCTGCAATACACGCTCACTCGCAATGTCCGCAAACTCGCTGTCGGGCAGGTGGTCTATACCGCCATGTGCTACGAGCATGGCGGCATGATCGACGACGGCACGCTATTCCGTCTCGGCGACAACAATTTCCGCTGGATCGGCGGCGTCGACTATAGCGGCATCTGGCTACGCGAGCTGGCCGAGAAGCTCGGCCTCAAGGCCTGGGTGCGTTCCTCGACCGATCAGCTGCATAACGTCGCCGTGCAGGGACCGAAGAGCCGCGACATCCTGCGCGAGGTCGTCTGGACGCCGCCGGCGCAGCCCGCGTTGGACGAGCTCGGCTGGTTCCGCTTCACCATCGGACGCATCGGCGGATATGACGGCGCGCCGGTCGTCGTCTCGCGCACCGGCTATACCGGCGAACTCGGCTACGAAATTTTCTGCCATCCCAAGGACGCACTCACCGTGTTCGACGCCATCTGGGAGGCGGGAGAGCCGCACGGTCTGATGCCGCTCGGCCTCCAGGCGCTCGACATGCTGCGCATCGAGGCGGGGCTCGCTTTTGCCGATCACGAGTTCTGCGATCAGACCGATCCGTTCGAGGCCGGTATCGGTTTCACCGTGCCGCTGACTTCGAAGAATGACGATTTCATCGGGCGCGACGCGCTGATGCGGCGGAAGGCACACCCGCAGCGGATGCTTGTCGGCCTGGAGATGGAGGGCGATGAGGCGGTCGGACACGGCGACTGCGTCCATAGCGGCCGCGCCCAGATCGGGGTGATTACCAGCGCTACCCGCTCGCCGGTCTTGAAAAAGACCATCGCGCTCGCCCGAGTTGACGTTACGAGCGGAGAGCCGGGCACGCAGCTTGAGGTCGGCAAACTCGACGGCCAGCAGAAGCGTCTGCCCGCACGCGTGGTGCGCTTCCCGCACTTCGATCCGGACAAGCTGCGGGTACGATCCTGAGCCGAAGCGCAGGGCTATTCGGCCGCGGCCTTGCCCTTGACCGCGAGGAAGGTCTTCATCGAGTCGTCCATCGCTTCAAGCCAGGGCGTGTGGTGCACCGGCGCCATGGTTCCCGTGCACGGCGATTTGAACGCCTTGTTGCGGTAGCCGACGATGGAATCTCCCTTGTCGTGCTCCCACTCCTTGAACTCATCGACCGTCATGTCGATGTCGAATTGCGGATAGTCGGTCGCCGCGCATAGATCGCGCACATAGTCGCCCTGGAAGTCGATCTTCTCGAAGGCGTTTTTCAGAGCTTCCTCGCGCTTGACCCACGCCGCGTCGTCCTTCGCCATCTCCGCCTTTGACGGCAGCTTGATGCGGCCGAGAATCACGTCGCGCGCGTACCAGGCCTGCGCGTCGAACATCGAGAAGGTGTAGAACTGGTCCTGCATCCCGAGATACATGAGCTTCGGATTATCGAGCCACATGATCCCCTTGTAGAGATGCGGCGGATGCATGCGATTGTGTGTCCGCAGTCTCAGTTCGTCTGCCAGGAACGGGAAGTGGTGCTGGTAACCGGTGCATAGAATGATGGCGTCGACGTCCTTGGTCGAGCCATCTTTGAAGTGGACCGTCTTACCGTCAATTTTGGTCAGCAGTGGCCGCTCCTCCATGGTCTTGGGCCACTTGAAGCCCATTGGCTGCGTGCGCCAGCACATGGTGACGGATTTCGCTCCGTATTTGTGGCATTGCAGCGCGACGTCCTCCGCCGAGTAGCTTGCGCCCACCACGAGCAGATCCTTGCCGGTGAACTCGTTGGCGCTGCGGAAGTCATGCGAGTGCAGGACACGTC